>CAWUXP010000137.1:0-5438 GCA_963926495.1 Candidatus Ilumatobacter herschelensis | reverse complement strand
GAGCGCAGTGTCGAGACGACGACGCGGCCACACAGCACCGTGATTAGGGAATCGTTCGGTGGTCGGCCAGTCGAGTTCGCGCACTCGCTTACCAGCGATCATCCGCAGGCCCTTGATGTAGTGAGCGTCGTCGAGCGGGATCTCAAGTTCGTTGAGCGCCCCGATTGCACGCGGCGTCAGACCATCGCCGCAGACTTTGTCGCGGCCGTGTTTTCCCTTTTCGAAGACGATCACGCTGAGGCCTGCACGCGCTGCTCGAATCGCCGCGGCTGTGCCGGCCGGCCCGCCACCAATGACTGCGATGTCGTACTGCTCGGTGTTCACCCCTCCACGGTGCCGCAGATCGCGCGAAATTGCACCGTTGGGCGCCGCGATCGTGGTGTGATCCGCGGCGCAGGTCTCAGATTTTTCAGCCAGGTTCTTCAGCCAGGTTCACCGGTTGCGCACGCGACTGACGATGTCGTCGATCTCGATGGAGAGGTTCGGGCCGGCTGCGAGCGGCCAGGCGCTCGAAAACGTGCGGGTGAGGCTCGTCGACAGGGTGGTCGGGCGCGTTCTGTCGCGCAAACCGTCACCGGATGTCGAGGATCACAGCGAGCGTTTCTCGAATCTGCGAAAGGCTCAGCGGCCCAACGTTGCCTCGAGTCACCACGATCCTCTGCGGTGAAACCGCTCGAAGATGCTGACACTGTGCTGCCGAGGTGGGAGTCAATCCATTGGCCTCGTTGGGTTCGATCACGATCTCGGAATGGAACGTGCGGATTGTGCGGTGAGTGGAACCACGTGCACGACAGTCGTGTCGAGTTCGGCCGCCAGACGCTTCAGGTCATTGTGAGTTGCTGCATCAATTCGAACACTCGTGCTCTGCATGCAGATCAGTTTGCATCGGCGGCGGTCTGCTCAAGAACGTGCACCGGCCGCATCCTCTCGAGCCGCTCAGGATGGGACTGTCCTCATGACTGGCCGGTTATTCCGCACCGATTCGCAGCGAGCGACGCACAAAAGGGTTTGCGAGCGGCGTCGCCGCTGCGTTGTTGCTGTGTGTATTCGACAAGGGCCAACCGGCGCAGTATGGAAAAGGGTGAGATGAGGACGCGATGGTGAACGCGTGTGGCTCACGGAGCCAGATGCCCCATGTCGAGACATTTGCAAAGTTGGGTCTTTAACGAATCTTGTGGTTCCGCGTAGCTGGCCTCTGACCTGGGACCTTTTTGATGGTCCATGTCAACCCGACAGAAACCCCCCACCCAGAAACGGGCACATCATGAACAAGCGCATTCGTACCGGACTCATCAGCACCGCACTCGTGGCAGGCAGCCTCTTCGGCGCCAGCGCAGTGAGCGCCCAGGTCGACGACACGGTCACGCCGGACACAGCCGTCGAACAGCCTGCCGATGTCGACAACGTCGACATCGAGACCGGTGATCGAGGGCCACGCGGCGACCGTGAGGAGCGCGGCGACCGTCAGGGCCGTGGCGACCGTCAGAAAAACCGTGCCGACCGGGCCCAGACAACTGCCGACCTGCTCGGCATTGATGCCGAGGAACTCCGGGCGGCTTACCAGGAGGGCCGGACCCTCGCCCAGATCGCCGAGGCAAACGGCGTTGACATCCAGACGATCATCGACGCCAAGGTCGCTGCGGTAACGGAGCGTCTCAACGCTGCGGTCGAGGCAGGTCGACTGACCGCAGCTGAGGCCGACGAGAAATTGGCCGACCTCGAAGCGCAGGTGACCACCCGTGTAAACGAAGGTGGCCCGGTTCGCGGCGCAGACGGCGAGCGTCCAGAACGCGGTGAGCGCAGTGAGCGTCCGGCCCGGCGACCACGTCAATTGTGAGATGAGGGATGTGGACCCCCCGCTGCATCCCTGATCTCACATCCCGATCTCGCACGCCTATCTCACACCTGCTCCGTCTTGTCTCGTACCCTGAACACACCGTTGCGAATGCCGCAACTGCCTCCTTGGAGAGCCACATGGCCACCATCCTTATTGCCGAAGACGATCAACAGATCCGCGAAGCACTCGATCGCATCTTGCGTTTTGAGGGCTACGAGACCGTGCTCGTCAAGGACGGGGCTGCGGCTCTTGAGGCGTTTGTCGCTCATGAGCCCGATATAGCGCTCCTCGATGTGATGATGCCCTTCGTCGACGGCCTCACGGTGGTTCGCAAACTGCGCGACCGTGGCAACCGCACCCCGATTCTGATGTTGACCGCTCGCCAAGAAACGCCAGACCGGGTGGCCGGGCTCGACGCTGGCGCCGACGACTACCTCGCGAAGCCGTTCGAACTCGACGAGCTGCTGGCGCGTGTCCGTGCGCTGCTGCGTCGCACGGATCGAAGCGACTCGGTAACACTGCGCTGTGGCGACCTCCTCCTCGACCCGGCAAAGCATCTGGTCAGTCGTGCCGGCGACGCCATCGAACTGACCCGCACTGAGTTTGAGATTTTGCACACTCTGATGACCAATGCCGAGATTGTGCTCTCGCGCAGCCAGCTGTATGAGACCATCTGGGGCTACGACTTCGAGACCAACTCGAAGTCGCTCGACGTGCACATTGGATATTTGCGGAGGAAACTTGAAGAGGGCGACCGGGAACGGCTCGTCCACACGGTGCGTGGTATCGGTTACGTCGTTCGCTCCGGCGAGTCCAACACGTGAGTTTGCGATCGCGCCTCGCGATCCTGTTCGGCCTTCTCGCGTTGGGCGTCAGCGCGATTGTTGGCGCAGCCTCGTATCAGGCGACGCGTTCAGAGGTCTTGGAGTCGACCGACCGGTTTCTTGAACGCCGCGCCATTGAGGTGACGCAGGGGATTCGTGAGCAGCCAGGCAATCCGCGTTCGCGACCAGATCGCAATAACAACAACAACAACGCCGCCGCCGCAGATGACGCCGGGGCGCAGCTGCTTCGGATGCCGTTCGACCCCGATGCGGTTGTCCAGGTCACCGACGAAGATGGCGTGGTCCTCAGTTCGAGCAGCGCAGAACTCCCCATCACAGATGCAGTCGAGCAGTTGATTGACGAGCGACCGCGTCTGGCCGAGAGCGCACCGAATCGATACGACGATGTCGAGATCGACGGCACGTCCTACCGGATGTACACCCGTGCGCTGCCGGGCGGCGGCGCGATCCAAGTCGCAAGGTCAACGACTGAGAACGACGCCGTGCTGCGCGTGCTGGTCAGCCGGATCGGAATCATCGGCCTGATTGCCGCAGTGCTCGCTGCCTTTGCCGGATGGTGGATCGCACAAGGCACCACGCGTCCACTGCGCCGGCTCGCGGATGTCGCTGCGACAGTCGCCGACACCCGCGACTTCTCGGTCGATGTACCCGTCGGACGACAGGACGAAATCGGCAAACTTGCACGCAGTTTCCGCGAAATGTTGACTGCACTGGAGACCAGCCGGGACCAACAGCACAGGCTTGTCCTCGATGCTGGCCACGAGCTGCGCACACCACTGACGAGCTTGCGCGCCAACGTGGAGATGTTGCAGCGAATCGACAGTCGACCTGATGCGGCGCTGACTCCCGAAGATCGACGCGAGCTGCTCCAGGCGATCGATGCAGAAGTCGGTGAACTCAGCAACCTGTTCACCGAACTGATGGAGCTGGCCACGGACAGCCATGACGCTGATGCACCGATGGCACCTGTTGATCTCGCCGACGTGGTTTCTCGATCCGTGGAGCGGTGGCAAGGACGCGTGGACCGTGAAATTTCGCTGACCGCTGAGTCCGCGATGGTCTCTGGCAACGAAGCGATGATTGAGCGGGCTGTGACCAACATGCTCGGCAACGCTCACAAGTTCAGCCCACCTGGTGAACCGATCGACGTCGTGGTCAGGGATGGCTTTGTTTCTGTTCGTGATCGAGGTCCGGGCATTCCGATCGCTGACCGTGCCCGTGTGTTCGATCGCTTCTACCGTGCTGATGCCACCCGAACGATGCCCGGCTCAGGGCTGGGGCTGGCGATCGTGGCTCAGATCGTAGAACGGCACGGCGGAGAGACCTGGGTGACCGAATCTGAACACGGTGGCGCCGACGTCGGCTTTCGCCTTCCCACGATTTAGGTCGTTGAGTCGCCGAGGTGCGCGAGGAGGTCTTCGATGCTCGGACGGGTATCCGGTGTGGCCGGTCGGAAGATCTTGATGATGCAGCCGTCCGCACCGACGATCACGTCAGCGCCGAGTTGGCGGATGTCTTCGTGTGTGCGTTGCAACTTCTTGCCTGCGCGTAGGAGCTGCCAGTACTTCTTCAGCGTGCCGAGCGACCAGACCTGACGGCGTGTGCCCCGCTCGAGCCCGAGCGCCCGATACAACTCGCGGTCGACATCGGTCGCCACCGGGAACGACACGCCGAGGTGTTCAACGTACGCGTCGAGCCGTGTGGCGTCGGTGAAAGTGACCACGGCGATTGCCGCGCCACCGAACTCGTCGATGCGCTCGCTCACGGCGAGCACGTGCTCTTGGCACGGCAGTCAAGCAAGGTGGCGGTGCAAGATGAGCACGAGTGGGACGTCGTGTTTGCGGTGCTCGTCGGTCGACCAGGTCACGCCTCCAGCGGCCGCGAACTCGAACGTCGGTAGTGGGGTTCCTTCGCGCAACATCATGCGACAAGGGTAGAGATGCGCGGGTGCTGCCGGTTGCCGCTGATCGACAACACGCCGGAAACTCAGGCCGGGTGCGGTGTTGCCCGGCGGGCTGCG
This sequence comes from Candidatus Ilumatobacter herschelensis, assembly GCA_963926495.1. Lineage (GTDB taxonomy): Bacteria > Actinomycetota > Acidimicrobiia > Acidimicrobiales > Ilumatobacteraceae > Ilumatobacter_A > Ilumatobacter_A herschelensis. The sequence continues at coordinate 736 of CAWUXP010000137.1, read as the reverse complement.
ATGCGCCGCTCGAGCCGACGGTGATCGCCACCGAAGCAATGAACAGGGTCGCAATCGCCACTCACACTGCGCCGGTCGATTCCAGTGCGAACCAATTCCAGACGCCCTCCGATGCGAACTCGACGGGAACCAGGGCGTCGGAGCCCAGCAGGCCATCGACATCGAGCGCCATCGTCGCAGTCCACCCGAACACGACGAGCTCGAACATCGCGCGGTCTGTATCGGTGCGGGAGTGTTGGCTCAGGTTTCGAGCTGTCGCGCGAGGCTCTCGACCGATTCGATGAATTCCTCGATCATGTCCATGACGACTTGCCCGGAGGTCTTGGTCTGGTTCATCGTGCCGACGATCTGGCCCACGAAGTAGTTGGCCAGCTTTTCGGCGCCCGAACCCTTCGTGTAGGCGGCGCGGGCGATGCGCTTTTGAGCTTCGGTGGTCAGAATTGGTTGCAGCGGCATGCCCAGGGGATCAGGACGATCGGTGCGCTCCCACTCCTCGGTCCAGGCCGACTTCAACATGCGGGCGTGCTTGCCAGTGAGCGACCGTGATCGGATCGTGTCGGCCGATGTTGCGGCAAGGAACTTCTGCTTCACGACCGGGTGTGTCTCGGCTTCCTCGGTGGTGAGCCAGACCGAACCGCACCAGACCCCTTGGGCACCGAGGGCCATGGCTGCAGCCATCTGGCGGCCGCGCCCGATACCACCAGCACCCAGGACGGGGATGTTGACAGCGTCGACG
>CAWUXP010000136.1:0-2920 GCA_963926495.1 Candidatus Ilumatobacter herschelensis | reverse complement strand
GCCGGTATCCGTGTTTGGTGCCACCAGGGACGGTGACACCGAAATTGACTGGGCAGATCCAACAACCACCCGAAAGTGACCGCAGTTCTGCCCGCACTGGCATTCTGTCTTCTCTTCTGTTTTCAAGGAGCTAAAAGCTCTGTGCACATGCCTTGACCTGGTGTTTCACCAGCTCATTGACCTCGGTGCTTCGTTCCTCCGGCGGCTAGTGCCTCCGTGGAGCGAAGATCCAAGCTACAACCATCGAAGGGTTCGCACAACCTGGTGCAAAAGTTTTACCTCGAAGAAGTCGGAGCGTTTGGTCAGGCAGGCCGTCAACACGTCGAGCTGCGGACCCCGACGCGAGATCATCTCCACACCTCACCTGCACGTTGGATCATGGCAATGACAACGGCCGCTCCCAACCACAGGCCTCCGGCCCCACGGCTTCGTGTCCACTCGGGCCCGAACCGATCACTACTGTCACGAGCGTGACCTCCCTTGACTTGGCAACATCGACCACCATGCAACTCTTGATCGCGCTCCAGCGGCGCACGGTGTCGAGTGTGGAGTTGCTCGACGCGATGCTGAACAACATTGAGCGCATGAATCCCGCAGTTAACGCGGTGGTGGCGATGGACATGGAGCGGGCGCGCGCTGAGGCATACGCTGCAGACAACTCTCGTGTAGCTGGCGACCAATGCGGCCCGCTGCACGGTCTGCCAATGACGATTAAGGACTGTTACGAGACGCTCGACCTGGTGACGACCGCAGGCGCCCCGGAGCTCTCCGAGCACATGCCCACGCGTGATGCTGATGTGGTCCGACTGCTCCGCCGAGCCGGCGCCATCGTGTGGGCGAAGACCAACGTTCCGTACTACGCCGGGGATCATCAGACCTACAACGACGTCTACGGTGTGACGAACAATCCGTGGGACCTCACGCGAACCTCGGGCGGATCGTCCGGTGGAGCCGCCGTCGCTGTCGCGTGTGGTTTCACGACCGCCGAGATTGGAAGCGACATTGGCAACTCGATCCGTCAACCTGCTGGGCTGAACGGGATCTTCGGGCTCAAGACCACACACGGCCTGGTCTCGGGCCGAGGGCACATTCCCGGGCCAACGGGCTCACTCACATCTGCCGATCTCGGTGTGTTCGGCCCACTCGGTCGATCGTGCGGCGATCTCCGGGTGCTGCTCGAGGTGTTGACCAACTCCGGATCGGCTTTCGGAGGGACGCCATCAGCTGAGCTGCCCCGCTTCGAACAACAGCCTGACGTAGCAGACCTCAGAATCGGTATGTGGTCCGACGATGCAATGGCACCGGTCGACAACAGCGTGAAGGACCTCATCGAGAATGCTGCTCGCCGGCTGAGCGCCGAGGGTGCCGCAATCGACAGCGAGATCCGACCGGCGATTACTTCCTCCGACTTGCATCGCACCTACATGCAGTTGCTCAACTCCACGATGTCGCCGTCGATTCCCAATGAAATGTGGGATGGACTCGTTGCAAAGGCCGGTGGAAGCACCGAGCATGTCGACGACGACGCTGTCATGTTCGCCCGCGACTCCACGTTGGCGCATCGCGATTGGCTAGCTGCAAACGAGCGGCGAGCGCATGCGCAGCATGCCTGGGCCGACGTATTCGAAAACGTCGACGTAATGATCGCGCCGATCCAACCGGTTGCAGCCTTCCCACACGACATCAAGCGCCCCTACGGCAAGCGGACATTGAGCGTCAACGGTTCCGACACGCCATACCGAGGCATCCTCTTCTGGGCAGGTCTCGCAACAATGCCCCATCTCCCATCGGTCGCCATCCCAATTGGCCAGACCGCCGAAGGGCTCCCTGTCGGAATGCAGGTGATCGGCCCGAAGTGGTCAGATCACAAGATCCTCAGCATCGGCGAGGAGATTTCTTCGGTCCTCGGGCAGCATTTCACCCCTCCGCCACTCGTCACTGGGTGAAGTCTGGGGCGACCACATCGGTGCAGCGGAGTGTGGCCCCGACAGACGCAGCGCGTCGGCGTTCTGGGCTCTGTCGGTCCTCAGGTGGCAGACAGTACGGCCACGAGAAAGTCAGAATCCTCACCGAAGCTGCGGAGGTCCCACGACGAGGCACGGAGATCGACCCTGAGCCCAGCTGCTTCGGCGTCCTCGAAGAAGTCGTCGAATTCGTAACCGCGGCGGGCACCAAAACCGGTCACCAGGCGACCGTCGTCGGCGAGGTGTACGCGGAGCCGTTCGAGAACGACGCGTCGGGTGCTCGCCGCCAGAAAGGCCATCACGTTGCCGGCACACACAATCACGTTGAACGGCTCGGTGTTCCCGCTCGCTGCGAGGTCGAGTTCAGCCAGATCACCGACGAGCCAGGTCGGTCCGGGATGGTCCTCCCCCGCGGCTGCGATCAATTCCGGATCGCCATCGACGCCAACAACGTCATGTCCGCGATCAAACAAGATGGCTCCCACGCGACCAGGGCCACAGCCTGCATCCAAGATGCGCGCGCCGCGCCCAACCATTGCATCGACAAGACGCGCCTCGCCCCCGAGATCAAACCCCTCGGCGGCCATGTCACGGAATCGCTGGACATATCGCTGCGAGTGCTCCGGATCCTCTTCGGTGATTCTGGTCCACTCACTGCGCTCCGTCATGACGAGAATCGTACGGGTCCGGGCCTGTCTACATCCGACGCTTCGGGCAGGCGGATGGCAACTATCTGGTGGTCGTCAGAAACACAGATGACGTTGGATGATGCGCTCTCGACATACAACGCCGGAGGCGCCTGTGCTCCGCCCGCTTGAAATGGGGGCCTAATCACTTGGGCACCATCGTTCCTGCAGGAGCGGCGGGCGCGTACCCTCCACCAGTGAAATGAGCACCACAAACTCCTACGAAGCCGAGCAGATTCAAGCCCTGAGCGGCCTCAGCCATGTCAGAGC
>CAWUXP010000135.1:0-5360 GCA_963926495.1 Candidatus Ilumatobacter herschelensis | reverse complement strand
CGAGGTGTCGAACAGATCGGCTTGCATGGTGCCACGCACCAGTGCACCGCACGTTTCGTCGTCGTACCCCTCGCGCAGCGAAACGTGTCGGGCCATCAGCAGGTCGACGATCTCTTGGGGTGTCTCGCCGAGCAGGTTCTCGGGGAGGCCGAGCAGGAAGCAGCGGTAGCGCGACAGTTCGACGCTGGCGCGCTGTTCGGGGGTGAAGTCGGTCTGCCCCTTCTTCAGGAGTTGTGCCGACAGCAAGAAGACGCCGATCAGCCCGGCGGGCATTTGGTCGGCCTGTGGAATCGGAATGCCGTAGGTGGCGACATCCCATTTGCCCGAATTGAGGATGTGGTAGCGCACCATCGAGTGCATGAGCCGCACCTTGGCAGCTGCCTCGAACCCCTTGCCCGACCGGTCGAGGGCGCCCGGCATCGTCGTCGCGGTGAAGAAGCTCGCTGTCTCAAAGACTCGCTTTGCCGCCGCCTCGTCGGACAGCGTTCCGGTCAACGTCATGGGCAGCGCGGCGTACTTGTTCAAGAAGGTGGCGAGGAACGCCCCGCGGATTGCCAGTGGGGTGGCCGTCGCCATCGGGATCCGCTCAGCTCGGGCCCCCTCAGCAACGAGTGTCATGTCGACCCAGGCTGGCGTGGCTTCCATCGCGGCAATCAGATCAACGAGTTCGTACGGCGCCCCCTCGACGTTTTCAATGCCGCGTTGGCAAGCGACTTCCAGCATCTCGACCAGATTGCCGAAGCCGTGCGTGGGGATCAGTGCGGCATACGCATCGGCAATGCGATCACCCGTCATCGTGGCGTTGCGCATCGTCTCGAGTAGCTCCGGCCGATCGAACACCCGGCGTACAGCGTCTCTGACTGCTGTGAATCGCTCGTCGTCGAGCGTGGCTGTGACGTCGAGCCGTTCAGGCACGAGGGTGAAGTCGACCTCGCCGTAGATCTCCGGGAGGGCCGAGCGTTGCTGAGTGACGCTGTCGGCATATGCCTGTGTCTGCACCTTGATACCTACTCCTTTTTCGCTATTCATCGTCATTCATTGGCGAGTCGACCAGGTTGCACCGTAGGCCACAGGCGCGTGTGCTGAGTGCTCGCGCTGCGGCGGGGAGAGGGCGAGTATTCTCGCGTGTATATGCAAAACCAGCTGTTCATCGGTGGCCAATGGCGAACTTCATCCACGGACTCGACGTTCGACGTGGTCGACCCGGCCACGGGTGAGTTGATCGTGGCCGTTGCCTCGGCGTCGGCCGACGATGCCACGGCCGCCTGCGCGGCGGCTCACACCGCCCAGCGGGAGTGGGCCGCTGTTGCTCCACGCGACAAAGCCGAGGTTCTCCGGCGTTGTTTTGAACTCATGCACGAGCACAGTGACGAACTCGCCCGGCTGATCGTGCGCGAGTCAGGCAAGCCTCTCGCAGACGCCATCGGCGAAGTTGGATACGCCGCTGAGTTCTTCCGCTGGAACTCCGAAGAGGCCGTGCGTATCCGCGGGTCGATCGGAACGGCACCGTCGGGCAACAACCAGATCATCGTCCGTCATCCCCCAGTCGGCGTGGTGGTCATCGTCACGCCATGGAACTTCCCGGCCGCGATGATCACCCGCAAGCTGGCTCCAGCGCTGGCCGCTGGCAATGCCGTGGTCATCAAGCCGCCTGCCGAAACCCCGCTTACGGCGCTCCGGCTCGCCGAACTGTTTGCCGCAGCGGGGATACCCGACGGCGTGATCAACGTGACGCCGACGGTTGACTCCGGCGCGTGGTTCGATGCTGCTGTCGAGCATCGCGCGACCCGCATGGTGTCTTTCACCGGCTCCACTGCGACGGGGCAGAAACTACTGCGACGTTGTGCCGATCGGGTCCTCAAGGTCGTGATGGAACTTGGCGGCAACGCACCGTTCATCGTGTTTGATGATGCCGACATCGATGCCGCCGTAGCCGGAGCGATCACGGCGAAAATGCGCCACTCAGCGCAGACCTGCACGGCCGCCAACCGCTTCTTCGTGCAGGCTGGGGTCGTCGACGAGTTCACGACGAAGTTCGCTGCGGCGATGCGCGCAGTCGCGATCGGGGAAGGGTTGACCGAAGGGGTCGAGTGCGGCCCGCTGATCCACGATGCTGCGGTCGACAAAGTCGAGGCGCTCGTTGAAGCTGCCGTTGCGGCCGGGGCGAAAATCGAGGCTGGCGGTCATCGGCTCGATCGGCCGGGCAGCTTCTTCGAGCCGACCGTGTTGAGCAACGTCGCGTTCGATTCTCCAATCACCCGTGAAGAGATTTTTGGCCCGGTGGCTCCGATCATCACCTTCACTGATATCGACGAGATGATCGATCATGCAAATGACACGGAGATGGGTTTGATCGGTTATGTCTTCACCCGCGATCTCGCCCGCGGCCTCAATGTCGGCGAGCGGCTCCAAGCCGGAATGATCGCCCTCAATCGCGGTGCCATCTCGGACCCGGCAGCCCCCTTCGGCGGGATGAAGCAGTCGGGTCTCGGGCGTGAGGGTGCCAGCGAAGGCATCTACGAGTTCTGCGAGACGCAATACATCGGCGTCGCCTACTGAGTCGGGAGCCGCTTCACCACTCGGCGCCAGGCTGACGGCGATCCGAGCCGCCACGCAGTTCGAATTTCGACAGTCGGGCATCGAGCACCTCAACCAACCGATCGACGTGCTCGGACGAGAATGTCAGCGGTGGTCGGATCTTGAGCACGTTGGTGCTCGGCCCGGTCAACCCAATGAGGATTCCGTCGTGGCGTAGCTCCGTTGCGAGCCGACGGCCGTCGGGATATGAGATTGGTGCGCGCGTTGCGCGATCGGCAACGAGGTCGAGGCCCCAGAACAGGCCGCCACCCTGCACGTTGCCGATCACGTTGTGCCGCGCAGCGAGTTCGGTGAGTTGGGTCGACAGTCGAGCTCCCATGGCGCTGGCGTTGCGTAGAAGCTGTTGGTCTTCGATCACGTCGAGCACCGAATTCGCGACAGCTGCCGACACCGGGTTGCCGCCAAAGGTGTTGAAGTACGACCGTTGCTCAGCGAATGCGGCAGCAATCTCTGGGGTGGTCACGACAGCCGCTACCGGATGCCCTGCACCCATCGGCTTGCCGATCGTGACGATGTCCGGCAGTAGGCCGTACGACGTGTGGCCCCAGAAGTCATTGCCGAGGCGGCAGTAGCCAGACTGCACCTCGTCGGCGATGACCAACCCGCCTGCCGCGCGGACGAGTTGTGCGCATCGCTCGACGTAGCCGTCGGGAGCGACGAGTACGCCGTTCGAGTCCCAGCTCGGGTCGAGCAGCCACGCAGCTGGCCGGTGGCCGCGCTGGTCGAGTGCGTCGAGTTCGGCGGTGAGGAGGTTGGCGTAGCGTTCGCCGAGATCGGCACGAGCGCGGTCCGGATCGGCGCGGTCCGGATCAGTCGCGCGGAAGCGACCGCGGTAGTCGTTCGGCGCATCGATCACGCCAAGCCAGTCGGGTCGATCCGTTGCTGGATAGCCATCAGTCGACAGCAGCGACACCAGCGACGAGTTGCCGTGATAGCTGTGTTCACTTACGACAACGCCGTGCTGGCCAGTGACCGTCCGGGCGATCTCGACGGCCAGATCGTTGGCCTCGGTGCCGGTGCACACGAAGTAGCACGTCTGCAGCCCGCCGGGAAGCATGGACCCGAGCCGTTCGGCCAGGCGTACGACCTCCTCGTGGAGATACCGGGTGTGCGTGTTGAGTTGGGCGGCTTGACCGGCGAGCGCGGCGACGACGCGGGGGTGGGCGTGGCCGACCGACGGCACGTTGTTGTAGCAGTCGAGCAATCGATTCCCGTCGACATCGGTGACCCAGACGTCCTCGCCGCGGACGAGGTGCACTGGGTCGTCGTAGAACAATTGGTATGAGGGGGCCAACGCGGATTCGCGTCGAGTTTGAAGGTCGTTGTTCATGCGCGTTCCGTTGTTCATCAGCGTTCCGTCGTGTCGAGTTGGTGATGCAGCGCTGCGGTGGTCGCTCTCGGGTCGAGTTTGCCCCAACGCGAGAGGTTTGCCTGGTAGCCCGGTAGTTCACCGGCAATCTCAGCGAGTCGATGGGTCGGGGCATGTCGTGCTTGGTACTCGACGAGCAGCAGACCGAGCACGATACGAGTCAACACGAGATCGGCGAGGAGGTCGATTTCGTTGATGTCGAGTGGCATTGCTGAGTGGTAGCCGACGGCGATCGAGCACAGTGCAGCGCGCTGGTTCGGATGGCCATCGACGAAACTCGCCCCGCAGATGGCGAGGTCGGCGATCACCGCGGTCTCGGCGATGTCGCCGAAGTCGATCACGCCGATCACATCGGTGGCGTCTCGCGTGCCGCGCAAAAGATTGCCCCGGTGTCCGTCGTTGTGGACGATCTGGCGTCGGGTGCCTGCAAGCGTGGCAGCAGCAGATTCGACACGCTCGCGGTACGGCGCAGCACAAGCCCGGCCCTCGGCGCTCAGATCAGTCCAGAGTTCGTCGTTGGCGACCATGCCGCTGTCGAGTGACCATGCCATGAAGTTGGTGGCGCCACGATGTTCGAACCCGCGGAACGCAGAGGCGAGCCGACCTTGAGATGCTCCCACCCCAACGAGCGCGTCGGGTTCGAGCGAGCCCGCCGAGTCGAAGGTGACGCCGGGAAGAAACGTCAGCAACCGGGCCGACATTGAGACGCCGTCTGATTCAAGGTCGACGATGTGTTCGCCGGTCGCGGCCTCAACCACTCGGGGGACCAGCAGCTCCGAGTCGGCCCGAGCGAGGTGCTCGAGTGCTGCGCATTGGAATTCAGCGACGGAACGATCTTCGCTCGCACTGGCGATCTTGAGCACGAAGACGTCGCCGGCAGCGGTGGTGACACGTGTGTTTTGATCGCGTTCGCCGTCGAGGCGGTCGAGTGTCCCATCGATTCCCCAGTGCTCTCGCAACAGCGCCCGGCGGATGTCTTTGTGGACCTCGGGCGGATCAAAACGGAGGTCGCTTGGCTGCAGTCGCGGCGCCACACGTTCACGTCCGTTGCTCATGGTCGGGCAGCGATCAGCCGATTTCGACGAGTGCCTTGTCGAGTGCGCTGAGCGCGTGGTCAATCTCGTCGGCGCTCACGGTCAGCGGCGGCATGAATCTCAGTGTCGTTCCTGCAGCGCCAGCTGTCATGGTGATCAGCTTGCCCTGCTGCAGGCAGTGCTGGACCACTGCAGACGTATGGGCAGCGGTGTCGAATTGCGCAGCGATCATCAGACCGAGTGCACGCACGTGTCGGATGGCCGGGTGGCGTTCCTGCAGATCGCGTAAGCCATCGGCCAACTGTGCGCCTCGTTCGTTGACCGCGTCCATGAAGCCGTCGGCGGTGAGGATCTCGATC
>CAWUXP010000134.1:0-4327 GCA_963926495.1 Candidatus Ilumatobacter herschelensis | reverse complement strand
GCATCGCTCGGTCGAATGTGGCCAGCCGGGCCAGGTTCGGGTCCGCCTAATCCGGCTTCGATGTTCATGATCGGTCCGTCGCCGATCACCCAATTGAACAGTCCGGCGTAGAAGGCTCGCTGTGCATCGGGATCACGCGCTTGAATCTCCCAGTGGACCACCGGCTTCTTCACTGGCAGCACGTACACCTGGCGCTTGCTGTCCGGGAACACCGAAGTCATCTATTCTGTGACCCCGATCTGGGCGCGCACTCGCACCGAGCCAAAGCCATTGCGCTTTGTCGCCACCCTGGCGAAGTCGTCCTCGACTGGTTGGTCGAAAACGACGACGAGGCATTCATGTTCAGCCCGCTCGGCAACTACCACGAGCACAACCACGACGTGATCCGCGAGATGCTCGACCACGACATCACCATCCCTGGCGCCTCCGACGGTGGCGCTCACTGCGGTCTGATTTGCGATGCGAGTTTTCCGACCTACTTACTCACCCACTGGGCACGTGACCGCACCCGCGGCCCGAAGCTGCCCCTCGAACGAGTAGTCCAATTGCAAACGTCGAAGACCGCTGATGCCTATGGGCTGAAGGATCGTGGTCGTATCGAGGTCGGCAAGCTGGCCGACATCAACGTCATCGACTTCGACAACCTCCATTTGCATGCACCGAAGATGGTCCACGACCTTCCGGCTGGCGGGCGACGGTTACTGCAAGACGTCGACGGCTATCGCTACACGATCAAGTCAGGTCAGGTGACCTTCGAAGACGGCGAGCCCACCGGCGTACGCCCCGGTGGTGTGCTCCGGTCCGGTCGCTGACGGCTCGCTACACGACTGGCGAATCGACTGGTCAGACGGTGGCGACGTAGATCGTGCTCTCGGCAGTGCCCCCCGTAAGTACGTTGTCGAAGACAACAACCTCGGCAACTGCGGTGTCGAAGGCGGCCTCAAGTACCGCCAGGTATTGAGCATCGGGCGGGTCGTTCGACCAGAGCGAGAACACGCCGCCCGGGCGGATACATCGAGCGAGCCGCTCGACTCCCTCGGCCTCATAGAACGAAGCGTTGCTCGGATCCAGCAGGTGGCGCGGCGAGTGATCGATGTCGACGATAATTGCGTCGAACTGGTCGGGAGCATCAGCACCAAAATCCATGCCGTTGGCGGCGATCTCGAAGAAGTTGCCGAGGACAAACTCACAGCGCTCGTCGGTAGACACCGACTCGCCAAGTGGGACCAGATGACGCTCGTGCCAGTCGATCACCGGTGCAAGCGCATCAACAACGCGGAGCGAGTTGACGCGTGGGTCGTCGAGCACGGTCTGTGCGGTGTAGCCCAAGCCGAGGCCACCGACGACGACATCGAGCGACGCATTCGACGTTGCCGCAAGAGCAAGACTCGAGACAGCCTCTTCGCCGTCGGTAATCAAGCTGGACATCAGGCCGTCTTCGCCGATCTTGATCTCGAAGACGTCGATCTTGAGTGTCGGTTCGAGCCGGCGACGCAGGCTGATTACGCCGATGGGTGTCTGTTGGTAATCGAGTTCTTCGAAGAGTCGGCTCATCTCGCTACGTCAGATCGGGTGGACGACGAGGACCGGACAGGTGGCCCTGTTCAGGACTGCTGCCTCAACCGATGGCTCGAACAACCGTGCGAACCAGCTTCGCTCGCTCGCTCCGATAACCATCACGTCGACTCCACTCTCAACAGCCTGCTGCAGTAACACAGTCGCGGGATTGCCGACCTCGCCGACCGTTTCGGCGCCGGACATCCCCGCTTCGTTTGCCACGCGTTCGGCCACGTCTTCTGCCTCATGCGCATCGGCGTCGAGGCCGTCGGCGAAATGGCTGAGCGACGGAGCCGAGAACGCTGATGCGGTCGCATACGACACCGAGGCTGCGCCCATGGCAGCCGGCTCTGGGCTGACACTGATGACGACATAGTCCGCGTCATCGCCGAAGAGATTGAGCGCCTGGCGGACGACCGAACGGTCACGGTCGGTTCCATCGACAGCGATGAGCACTTTTTTCGGTGTGTTCGTCATACACAGAGTGTTCCACGTGCAGCCGGTTCGCAAACACTGACCAGTTCGATTCGTCCCCGTCCGTCGCCTCAGATTGCCCGTCGACCAAAAAGTCCGCGCGAGCGCATACTCATTACGACAACACCATCCTGATTGGTCATGGCGCCTTCGGTCAGGATTGTCCCGCGCGTCGGGTCCTTCGACGATGGTGTGGTCTCGATCACGGTGATCGTTCCGGTCAGCGTGTCGCCAGGGCGAACCGGCGCCCACCAGCGCAGTTGCTCCATCCCCGGTGATCCTCGGCTGTCGGCACCATCAAGCACGGTGTCGGCGTAGAGCCGCATCCACAGGGAGCCGGTGTGCCAGCCACTGGCAATCAGACCCCCAAACGACGAGTCGACAGCAGCGACCGGGTCGATGTGAAACGATTGCGGATCGAACTGAGTGGCGAAGTCGATGATCGCCTCCTCGGTCAGGGTGACCGAGCCCAACTCGATCACCTGGCCGCTCGTGAAGTCCTCGAAGTGTGTGGTCGCCATCGGACGAGTCTGGCAAACCGCTGCCGCTCGTAACGGGCCGAGCCGTGTGATATTGGCCAACGACCGGCCAGACTCGCATTATGTCGATCAAAGACACCGCCGCTGCCAAGCTCGAAGCGTTCGCCGCAAAGACGGTACCGAAGTTGCCCGCCAAGGTGGTTGCCAAGTTGGCAGGTACACCGCTCGTGATCGACGGACGCACACTCGATCCGTACATCCAGCTTGCCGTCAACCAGTCGGCTGGCGGGCGAGCAATGTCGACCCTGACCCCGCAAGTCGGCCGAGCGGCTGCGCACGACGCATTCGTCGCGACAAACGGGGCACGTACATCGGGCGTGGCTGTGCGCGACCGCACCATTCCAGGTCCCGACGGCGACCTCAGCGTTCGGCTGTATCACCCGAGCGACGCCGCCGGCCTCCTCCCAGGTGTGCTGTTCATGCACCAGGGCGGCTGGGTGATTGGCGATCTCGACAGCTGCGACACCTTCTGTACACGCCTCGCTGCCGAGCTCGGTGCCGTCGTGGTCAGCCTCGACTATCGGCTCGCACCAGAGCACCAGATGCCTGCCCAACACCAAGATGCCGATGCCGCCTGGGCATGGCTGACCTCGAACACCGAAGGGCTCGGCATCGACCCTGAGGGGCTCGTGATTTGCGGCGACTCGGCAGGTGGCCAAATGACTGCGACGCTCTGCCAGCGCCTCCGCGACGCCGGGCAACCGCAGCCTGCCGTGCAGGCCATGATCTACCCGCTCACCGATGCAACCGCGACCGACGGCTCGCTCGTCTCATGCGCCGACTCGTTCCCACTGTCGATCGACACGATGGAGTGGTTCTTCTCCCATGCGCTGCCCAACGGGTTCGATCGGTCCGACCCTGCGCTCAGCCCAGCACTCCACGAACGTCTCGGTGACGTTGCACCGGCCGTCATCGTTACCGCTGGGTTCGACCCGCTGCGCGATCAAGGCAATGCGTACGCCGCTGCGTTGCGCGATGCCGGCGTCAACGTCATCGATCGCTGCGAAGACTCGATGTCGCACTCGTTCCTCGCGTTCGGCGGCCTGTCACCCGCCGCGCATGCAGCAATCGGCCGCGTCATCAGCGACATCAATTCACTGCTCTGATTGCCCACTGTTGACCCAGACGGGCTCAGGGCGGACCCAGGGCGGGCTCAGGGGACGACGGTGGCGAAGGCGGCGATGATGTCCGCGACTTCGCTGGCGTGGGTGTCTTCGTGCATGGAGAGTCCACCACCATCGAGCACAACCAGGCGCGCGTCAGGCATCTTGCGTTCGAGGTACTGACCGGAGCCTTGATACTCGGGGCGGTCGTCGCCGCCAGCAAGCACGATGGTGGGCGTCGTGATCTCGGCAAGCCGATCCATCACAACGGCGTCATGCTGCAAGTTCAGGTCGGTGACGTGCTCTGGAACACCGAATCGGTGAGCGTTGCGGCGTGAGCGGGCATTCCAGCCTGCACGCTTCTCAGGATCACGGAAACCGGGCCCGGTATTGATTGCCACGACGCCACGCACAGCATTCGGCCGAGTGGCTGCGTGGGCGAGCGCCAGGTAGCCGCCGAGCGAGTGGCCGACGAGGATCGCTCGGCGATCGAGACTGGCGAGTACGTCGTCGATGTCACCCAATGCTGCGTCACGAGTGAATGCTTCGGGGTCGTCATCGGGGCACGGTGAGTCGCCGTGGCCGGGCAGGTCGATCGCAATCGTCTGATACCGATCTGCCAGCGCCTCGGCACAGGCGTCCCAACTGTGGGCC
>CAWUXP010000133.1:0-12824 GCA_963926495.1 Candidatus Ilumatobacter herschelensis | reverse complement strand
ACCGCATTCTTCGAGGATTCAGGGAGTGCAACCGACCAGACAATGGGGTCGGTCTTCGAGCTCGACGAGATCACGACCGCAGGGCGGACGGTCACGGTCACCGGCACCGCCAGTAGGAGCCGACCTCGCCCGCTCCCTCAGGTCGGCCAGGCGTTGAGTGTCACCGCGATCACTGGACGACCGGCGAGCTGACGGTTCGAGGTCTCGACGCCTTCGAGACCCGCTGCAGCGAACAGCCCCTGCATTTGTTCGGCCCCGACCATCGTGAAGCCGTGGTGATCGTCACCATCGGAGTCGACGCCAAACCTCTTGAACTCGGGATGCGTGGGGTCGAGGAAATTCTCGTCGACGAGCACCATTCGCCCACCGGGCCGCAGCGCACGGGCGATCTCGGCAACACCTTGCTCGGGGCTCACCCAGTGATGCATCGTGTTGACCGCCCAAATCACATCAATGCTCGCGTCGGCTACCGGCAAAGATTCGGCGGTGCCATCGACAACGTTGAGGCCGGTGCGGTGACGCTGCAACCATCGACGGCCGACCAGCACTCTGCGCAGGAACGGTGTCGGCTCGGCAGCGGTGACCGTCGCACCGGTTCGCGCGGCAACGACTGCTCCTGCCCCGACGCCGGCGCCGATGTCGACGCACTGTTCACCTTCGATGGGAGCAACGAGACGGATCACCGCTGTGTTGATCTCGGATTTCCACATGCTCGGCGCCCACCGGAGGTACCGGAGCGCGCCCTTCAAACCTTGATCGTTCTCGTGACCATGCTGATGGCCGCCGTGGTCGTGACCCTCATGATCGTGACCGTCGTGCTCGTGGCCCTCGTGCGCGTGTTGATCGCTCATCAGCGGGCCATCGCGTAGAACTCGTCGTTCGGACGCATCGATGTGAGGTTGGCGAGACGATTCGACATCGCGAAGAACGCCGTAATCGCGCCAATGTCCCAGATCTCGTCGTCATCGAACCCGGCGGCCCGCATGGCATCGAGGTCGGCGTCGACTATCGATGCCGAGTCGCCCGCGGTTTTGAGGGCGAAGCCGATGGTGTGGCGTTCCCGATCCGACAGGTCGGCCGGACGGTGCGCCAAGGCGAGGAAGACGTTTGGGATACACCCTGACTTTTCCTGCACGGCCTCAATCATTTCCCGGATGTCGTCGGGCATGTCGGCTGACTCAGAGACGGGGAGTCGTGAAATCGGATGCTCGCTCATGGCTGCAACCTATTGCTCCGCTGCCAGCCTCGCCAGCCTGGGAGACTGCGGCATGTCTCCTGATTCGGTCGTGTCGCACTACACCCACGAGGAACCGATCGATCGGATCCTGGCCTCACTCCGGGCGGCCGGGTTCAACCTTGACGCACTCCAGCCGCATGACCTGTCCGGTGTCGATGAGTTCCACCTCGGCGGCCGACTGGCCACGACAGAGCTGCTCAAGTCGATCAAGTTGACAGCGCCCTCACGGCTGCTCGATGTCGGCTGCGGCATCGGCGGCGCAGCACGCACCATCGCCGGGGCAACCGGCTGCACCGTGAACGGCATCGACCTCACGCCATCGTTCGTTGCGGCTGCCACTCAGCTCAGCAAGCTCGTGGGGATGGCCGACCACACCACATTCAATGTGGCGACAGCGCTCGATCTACCCTTCGACGACGGCACGTTCGATGCCATAACCGTGCTTCACGTCGGGATGAACATCGACGACAAGCATGCCCTGTTCACCGAGTTGGCACGCGTGCTGATCGACGGTGGCACGCTCCACGTCTACGACATTATGCGCATCGGCGACGGCGACCTCACCTGGCCCCTCCCCTGGTCGTCTGACCCATCGCACAGCTTCGTCGTTCGTCCCAACGACTATGTCGCTGCACTCGAGAGCGCCGGCCTGCAGCCACGGCAGCCGGTGAACTACATCGAACTCGTCCGCACCGCGCTCGCCGCGGCCCAAGCCAACCCTCCGTCTGTCAACCTGTCGCACCTGATGGGCCCCGACTGGTCAACGATGTTCGGCAATCTCCGCTCCGCACTTGCCGCTAGCGCCGTCGCGCCGACCGAGATCGTGGCAACCAAGTAGACAGTCAGGCACTCGGGGTCCGGACGCTCCGATATTCGGCAGCCAGCCTGATGTTCGGATGGTCTAATATTCGTGAGCTGCCAGGTGTTCGAACGGTCCGATAGAGCGGACGAACCAAACAGTTCGACCGAGTCGATGCTGCACCCTGCAGCTATTCCACGCGACGTCGAGCGGCAATCAGATACCTTCGACATGTATGAAGCCGAAGATGGGATTGGTCGTCGTGACGGTTGTGGCACTGGCTGCATGCGGAGGTGGAAGTTCCGACGAGGGCAGTTCAGCCGGCGGCTCGACGGAGCAATTCTGTGCGGTCCTGCGAGCTGCAGATCTGGCCGACGATACCGACGAGCCCACCATCGCCGAGCTGCGCACGCTGGCCGAACAAGCGCCCGAATCGATACGCAGCGACGTCGACACCTTGGTTGATGCAGTCGAAGCACTCAGCGGTGTCGACGAGAGCGACGCTGAAGCGTTTGAGGCGGCCTTCGCGATCGTCCTCTCTCCCGAGTTCGTTGAAGCGGGCGACCGCCTCGAGGCATTCGGAGTTGACGAATGTGGCTTCGAACCGACCGACGACGGCTTTTCGGACGACGGTGCCGACACCGGCTCTCGTGCCAACTCTGACATCAGTGCCGACGCCGGCGGCGAGCTCGACGACCCGCTGTACGACCCGTTCTTCGACGACCCAGTCGACCCGACGGTCGCCAGCTATGAGGGTGCTAAGAGCTTCATCGATCAGAACTATCCGGCGGCGCCCTGGCGCACCCGCCTCGGCTCCTGGTCATTCACCGGCCCTGAAGTGGTCGAGCTCGGAGCAGGCGGCGTCGACATCACCGCGACCGAGGCAGTCGAAATCTGCACGGCAATCGCTGACTATCTGCGCCCGCTCGACCCCGCTGGGACCATCATCATTTCGACGTACGAACACTTCGACGACGGCACGTTCGGAGCTGAGTCCGAGGTGCTTGCGGGCAGCGTCGCCGGCGGCTGCTGACCCGAGGGCCATTGGGCCGTCAGGCGGCGAGGTCGATGTGCAAGACAGACCAGCCGAGCTCGGCGGTTGTTGGCATTCGATAGCGCGTTCGGCCTGCCGCATCGATCGTCGATGGGCTCGCTTGCCCATCAGCAACATCATGATCGGCTTCGGCCCGTTCGGGATCAGGCCATTCGGGATCCCGGGCGTTCAAGGGTTTGATCACGCTTCCGTCCGGTCTGATCAGGTGGATGCGGCCGTGCCGATCGCGTCGGCCGCGCAACTGTTGACGATGTTTGCGTCGGTCATGCGATCCGCACAATGGCAGCGAGTTCGCCTGATCAGTTTCGCCACCATCAACCCACGGGGTGAGATGGTCGACATCGCAGAACTCGGCACCAACATCGCAACCGCGGAACCCGCAACGGACCGCCAGCAGTTGCGCTGCCTGGCGTCCTTTGCCAGTGAACAGTCGTTGCGTGCGACCCATGTTGATCACCACGTCGTGGGCGTCGACCATCACCCGTCGGACACTGCCCGCGAACATTGCTTGCAACGCAACATCCGGATGCACAGCAATACCCGTCGAGGTCGCGCAACGACGCGACGTCGGGTCAACCCTCGCCACATCGGTGAGGTCGATGAGTCCGTATTTGGCGAGCACCTCGAGGCTGTTGGCCGGGTCGATCACAATGTTGACGAGCGGCTCAGGCCGCTTGCCGTTGGCCGGCGCAACGACCGACGCACTAAAGATCGCGTAGATCGCATCGAAGCGACGTTGGTCAGATGAACGCGGCATCGGATGCGCCAACGCGTCATCACCATGTTCGGCGCGTCGGGTCTCAAAATCTTTGTGAGCTTCGGCCTCAACGGCGCGCTCGAAGATCTCTTTCATCTCAACGGACCGCAGCGGATCGCCACCTGACACGTGCACGCTGACAGCACCATCATCGACACGCACCGATGCCGTGCGCTGGTCTTCGTGAAACTTTTGATCGCGATAGGCGCCGTCTTGATCAGCCTGCACCACAAAATGTTTGACCGCATCAGCGAAATCGTCGTGCTCGAGCCGCTCAGCCTGCGCGATGAAGATCTCTGCGAACTCGCCGAACTGGCCGCCGGCACGCGGGTGCTGCTGTGCCGATGCCAGGACGTTGACTTGGCCAACAGCGATACGACTGTCGCCGAACACATCAGCAATCTCGCGATACTGATTGAACAACCGTGCCCGCCGCTTGATCCGAAGAGCATCAGGACCAGAGCAGTTCAACTGTTGTTTCAGGTACGCCTTGATGGACGACTGGCCGTGCTCCTGAAACAGCTGCCGCGAATCAACCAGAGCAGCGACGGCGGCGATCTCCAGATCGGCCTCATCACGCTTGCGTTTCGCAGCTGCCAACACAGCGTCGAGATCAGCGATGTTGGCATCAGCCAACTCGTCGATCCGTGCTGCGAACATGTGACTCATTGTATCGCTTTGGAACGAACACATTTTCTCTTCGGCTACCTGTGTGAGGCTCGCTCAGCGATTCACATCGGTGGGTCACGAGGCATCGCTGAGCAGGCACAACGCAGTTGAGTTGACCCGACTCGCGGCCCGCCCACACCGCGCGCCGGGCGCCGCGCAGTGCCGCATTCAAGAGCCTCTGCGGTGTGTTTCAGACCACCGAAATCTCGGAAAATCTGTGAGACTTCGGCGAATTCGATCCCTCATTCCGAGCACGTTCTCACAGCGGCGGACACAAACTTGAAGGCGACAGCCCACGGTGTTCTTGTGCCTCGATGCGATCAGCTCAAACAAGACGTGCGGCTTGATGCGATCCGTCTAGAGCGAAATCGACACCGGGACAGCAACCGGCACAGCGACTGCCACAGCATCGGACGCCTGCTTGGCGTGGTAGCTGCTGCGGGTCAGCGGGCTGGCTTCGACGTGGCCAATGCCGAACGACTCGCCGATCTGCTTCCATCGATCGAACTCTGCCGGGTCGGCGTAGCGGGCAATCGGCAGATGGTTCGACGTCGGACGCAGGTACTGACCAATCGTGACGATGTCGACACCAAGGTTGGCAATGTCAGCGAGGAGCCCAACGATCTCGTCATCGGTCTCGCCGAGGCCTGCCATGAACCCGGTTTTGGTGATCAGGCCAGCCTTCTTCGCTCGAGCAAGCACGCTGAGCGAACGGGCGTAGCTCGCTGACGGTCGAACGGCGCGCTGCAGCCGGGCCACCGTTTCGACGTTGTGATTCATCACGTCGGGCCGCGACGCGAACAGCAGCTCAAGCGACGCTTCGTCACCCTTGGCATCCGAGATCAACGTCTCGATGTTCGCCGACGGGCGACGGAGACGGATTGCTTCGACACATGCCGCGACGTGGGCCATGCCACCGTCGGCCAGATCGTCGCGAGCGACCATCGTGAGCACCGCATGGTCAAGCGCCATCCGTTCGATCGCCTCGGCGACACGTGCGGGCTCGTCGTCGGCGGGCAGCATTGGCTTGCGCGTATCGACCAGGCAGAAGCCACAGGCACGGGTGCACCGCTCCCCGAGCACCATGAAGGTCGCCGTTCCGTCAGACCAGCAGTCAGACAGGTTCGGGCAGCCGGCGTCTTCGCACACCGTGACGAGGTCGAGCGAACGAATCGTCTTCTTCAGCTCGAGCACCTCGGGGCCGAGATTGACCTTCGGGCGCAACCAGTCGGGCTTACGCGTCTCGATCGACAGCCCGGCGGCCACATCGACACCAGCAGCTTCGAGTCGACCTGTGGCCCGTGCTGATACGAGTTTTACCTGCTCACCGGGGCCCTCACCACGTGAGAACGCAGCGAGGTCACGCCCATCAGCAGCGTGCTTCCAGGCAACGTCTTGACGTTCGACCGCACCGCGACCCTCGCCATCAGTGGCGCCATCAGCAGCCCAGCGATCGGCAGCCAGTCGGGTAACGACGTCAACAACCTGGGCCATCGACACGTCGACACCCTCTTCGGCCAACGAGGTGACCGGCTTGTCACCAATCCCGCACGGCACAATGTGCTCGCGCATGTAGGTGAGATCGGTCGTGACGTTGAGGGCGAACCCGTGCATCGTCCGCCCCTTCTTCAACCGCACACCGATCGCGCAGATCTTGCGTTCGCGCGCAGTACCTGCGTCGAGCCAGACGCCCGCGTAGCCATCGAGTCGGCTCGCGTTTGGCACGCCAAGTTCGGTCAATACATCGATGATCAAACCTTCGACACCGCACACGTGCCCAGTTGCCCCGAGCGAGTTATCGACGTTCAGGATCGGGTAGCCAACGAGTTGGCCGGGACCGTGATACGTAATGTCGCCACCGCGCTTGGCAGCAATCAACTCAGCACCGACAGCAGCGGGCTCGCACTTCAAGTTGGTCGCGAGGTCAGTTGTCCGCCCGTAAGTGAAGACGTGCGGATGCTCAAGGAGCAGCAGGTGTTGCTCGGTGCCGTGTTCGAACAGCGAGGTCTGGACCGCGAGCGCTTCGCGGTAGGGCACGCGGCCCAACCACCGGACTCGCAGCGGAGCAGTTTCAGTTGGGGTCTGACCCCAACTGAAACGGTCGTCGCTCACAATTCAGTCGACCAGTCCTTGGTCTCAAGGATCTCCTTGACCCGCTTCAAGAAGCCTGCGGCGTAGGCGCCATCGAATGCACGGTGATCCCAGCTCATTGCCAGATTGCCGACCGGGTGGATGGCGATTGCTTCGCCACCGTCAGAGCCCTTGGTGACCACCGGCTTACGGACGATCGCATCTGTCGAGATGATGCCAACTTGGGGCTGGTTAATGATCGGCATCGTCAACACCGAACCAGCTGAACCGTTATTCGACAGCGTAAACGTGCCGCCAGAGATCTCGTCAGGACTGAGCTTGCGCTCGCGGGCACGGCTGGCGAGATCAGAGATTTCGGTGGCGATTGCACCAAGGCGCTTGGCTTCGGCATCACGCAGCACCGGTGCGAGGAGACCTTCGTAATCCAGGTCAATGGCGATGCCGAGGTCGATGTAGTTGTGGACAATCAACTCGTTGTCACCGACGCTCGCGTTGAGGTGCGGGAACTCACGCAGGCCGTCGATGACTGCCCGCGAGATGAACGGAAGGTACGTGAGGCTGAAGCCGTGCTGTGCCTTCCAGCTGGCCTTCACCGCATTGCGAGTGATGTCGACGTTGGCGAAGTCGACTTCGACGACGCTGAAAGCATGCGGGCTGACCGTTTTACTCATGACCATGTGATCGCCGGTGAGCTGACGGATCTTGGAGAGCCGGATCGACGTGTCGCGGGCGCCTGCAGCCACGGCGGGAGCCGACACAGGCGGAGCGGCGGCGGCTGCTGGCGCAGTTGCTGCGGGTGCGGGTGCGGGTGCGGGTGCGGCCTTGCCGCCGCCAGCGTCAATATGATCGAGCACGTCGTCGCGGGTGATTCGGCCGCCAGGGCCGGTGCCGGGAATCGAGTCGGGATCGAGGCCGTTCTCGTTGACAAGGCGGCGCACGACCGGCGAAAGCAGCCGGTTGTCGCCAGCCTTGGCCGTGGTCGACTCAGCGATCGGAGCCGGTGCAGCCGGCGGTGCTGGGGCCGGATCGGCAGCTGGGGCCGGATCGGCAGCTGCGGCTGGCTCGGCAGCGGGTGCGGCCGGGGCTGCGCTACCGCCGTCGCCGACGACCGCGATCACGGTGCCGACATCGACAGTTTCACCCTCTTCGACGCGAATCTCGGTGAGCGTTCCAGAGACCGGCGACGGCACCTCGGTGTCGACCTTGTCGGTCGACACTTCGAACAACGGCTCGTCTTCAGCGACCGTGTCGCCGACCTTCTTGAACCACTGAGTGATGGTGCCCTCGGTGACCGTTTCGCCGAGTTGGGGAAGAATGACGTCTGCCATGGTGAGTCCTTGTTGAAATTCGGAGAGTGTGTGCGAGTAATTGGTGAATCGAAGGGTACGGGTCAGCCGCTGAAGCTGCGGCCAGTGAGCGAGAGCACCGTTTCCCCGAAGAGTTCGGAGAGGCTGGGGTGTGGCTGGATGAACTCAGCGATCTCGTCGACCGTTGCTTCCCAGTTCACGGCGAGGTAGCCGCCGGACAGTTGCTCGGTGGCCCACGGCCCAACCATGTGCACGCCGAGCACTTGGCCCGCCGTACCGTCGGCATTCTTCTTGGCAATGACCTTGACGAGGCCTTCGGTCTCACCGATGATCTGTGCCCGGCTGTTGAACTTGAACGGGTGCTTGCCGACGACGACGTCGTAGCCCGCATCTTTGGCCTGCTGCTCGTCGGGGCCAGCCCACGCGACCTCGGGGTGGCAGTAGATCGCCCACGGAACCCGGTCGTACCGGATGGGCATGGGCCCTTCACCAAGGAGATGCTTGATGGTGAGAATCGCTTCGGCGTAGCCGACGTGAGCAAGCTGCGGCGTGTTGATCAGGTCACCAATCGCGTACACGCCCGGCTCACCGGTTTCGCAGTACTCGTTGACCTGCACGAAGCCACGCTCGTCGACAACGACTGCTGTGCCATCGAGACCGAGATGGTCAGCGAGCGGTCGACGACCGACCGAGACCACGACGACATCAACCTCGACCGACTCGCTTGCGCCGTCTTTCGGGCCAAACGTAACGGTGGTGCCGCCCGATTCGTTCGGCTGATGGCCCGTGACCAAGATGCCGGTCTGCAACGTGATCTTCTTCTTCTTGAACGAGCGCTCGACGACCTTGGCAACGTCTTTATCGAGGCCCGGAAGGATCTTCGGTGCTCCTTCAAGGATGGTGACCTCGGAGCCGAGGTCAGCAAACGTCGATGCGAACTCACAGCCAATCGCGCCGCCACCGATGACTGCGACGCGGCTCGGCACGTAGTCGAGATCGAGCACCTCGTCGCTCGTCATGATCGGGCCACCCCGATCAAAGCCCGGAATGGTGCGCGGCACCGAGCCGGTGGCAAGGATCACGGCATTGCCGGTGATGATTGCCTTTGAGCCGTCCTTCATGGCAACGCCGACCGTGCGGCCCGGGCCGAGGGAGCCGATGCCGTTGAAGACCTCAACCTTGCGACCCTTACACATTGCAGCGATGCCGCCGACGAGCCCGTCAACAATGCCCTGCTTGCGCGCTTGAGTTCGAGCGAAGTCAACCGTGGCTGTCTTGCCTTCTTCATGGCCGGGCGGGATGATCCCGAACTCGGCTGCATGGTCGACATGACGCTTGACTGCAGCGGTCTCAAGGAACGCCTTGGCAGGAATACAGCCTCGGTTCAGACAGGTGCCGCCAAGGGCATCCATCTCGACGAGGGCGACATTCAGCCCGGCCGATGCTCCGTAGAGGGCAGCCGAGTATCCACCCGGACCGCCACCGATTACTACGACGTCAAATTGATCGCTCACGACGTTTACGGTACCGCTCTCGCAGCGTTCTGTCCGGTAAAGCCGGTGGTCAGAGCAACAGGTTCACCGAATCGTTCAGAATATACCGACCACCCGGCCACCCGAGTCACCCCCACGTCGGCGCAACACCGCACCCCATTCTGGAGTCAGCCCAACCGCCAGGTGGCCTGTTCTTCGCCGCGCCGCAGGACAAGAACGCGGCTCGTCCCCTCGCTAGCGCTGATATCAAACTCGATTGTGCACGCCCGGGCCGCAACGCTGATCGAGTCGCACCGACCGTCGGCCCGTGCTGCGATGGCTTCGAGCCGTTGATCACCCGTCACCAATCGAAAACTGTCGATGCCATCGTTGTCGTTGACGCCGCCGATCTCGACCGATACCACGAGCCGCTCGCCATCAACGTCAGCTGAGACGACGGTGACGTCGACATCGCCGATCGTTGTGGCTGACCCCAGGCTCGTTGCTTCCGTCGTCGACTCCTGGTTAGAGAGCTGAAACAGCAGGGCGCCACCGGCGAGCAGAATCATCAATGCGGTGCCCACCGAGAGCAGGAGCAGTGTGCGCGTCTTCATCGAAGTCCAGGCTACGTGCGCTCGCTGCTGTCTGGAAGTGCCACCTGACAACGAAACCTCCGAGAAACTCAGCCCCTGGTCAGTCGACCTCAAGGGGATCACTATTACT
This sequence comes from Candidatus Ilumatobacter herschelensis, assembly GCA_963926495.1. Classification (GTDB taxonomy): domain Bacteria; phylum Actinomycetota; class Acidimicrobiia; order Acidimicrobiales; family Ilumatobacteraceae; genus Ilumatobacter_A; species Ilumatobacter_A herschelensis. The sequence continues at coordinate 2,715 of CAWUXP010000133.1, read as the reverse complement.
GTGCACCGGATGAGAGGCTCTCGATTTCTTGCAGCGCTGGCAGTAGGTAGCCTGCTGATCGCTGCATGTAGCGGCGGGTCAAGCGATGACGGCACCGCAGCCAAGGCTGAGCCCGCAACCGACGTTCCAGTCACCGAAATACCGCAAACCGAGCCCGCGGCAGCCGACACGGCCCCCGCAGATGATGTTGCTGGCGATGTTGTGACTGCACCGGCTTCACTGCAGTTCACCGCACCGCTGGTCGGCGGCGGCGAGATTGATGCTGCGACGTTGGCCGGCAAGCCGACGCTGTTCTGGTTCTGGGCGCCCACTTGAAGCAGCTGTAATCGTGAAGCTCCCTCGGTCGAGGCAGCAGCAAAGAAATTCGCTGGCGAAGTCAACTTCGTCGGTGTTGCATGGACCGGCGATGACGACGACTTCCAGGGATTCATTGACAAGCACAGCCTGACGTTCCCGCAGATCAGCGACAACGCGGGCATCGTGTTCGACCGATTCGGCGTCGCGTTCCAGCCGGCGATATCAATCGTCAAAGCCGACGGCTCAATCGAGTCGATCGCCGGCGCCGTGGGCGACGACCTGCTCGATCAGATCATCTCCGAAGCCTGACCGTTTTCTCTTCGTGCAAGCCTGGCCCTCGAAGGCAACGGGTGGTGGAGATTTGCCGTGCGATAGCCGGGTAGCAACCGGGTAATGAGGGCACGGTGGCGCGGCCCGCGTTGGCCGGCCGTAAACTTCACGTCATGCGCGTTGCCATCACCGGTTCCTCAGGTCTCGTCGGTTCGGCCCTGATCAGTCACCTCGATTCGCTCGGCCACACATCTGTGCCTGTGGTGCGGCGGGCCGCCAAGCCGGGCGAAATCACATGGTCACCGAGCGACGGGACACTCGACCCAGGCGACCTTGAAGGGATCGACGCAGTCGTCCACCTGGCAGGCGCCGGAATCGGCGATAAGCGGTGGTCCGACGACTACAAGAAGGTGCTCATCGACAGCCGCCTCGACGGCACGGCACTGCTGGCAACTGCCATCGCAGCATGTTCCGACGGCCCGAAGGTGCTGCTGTCCGGCTCGGCAATTGGCTACTACGGCGCCCGTGGCGACGAACAGCTCGACGAATCGTCGACGCCCGGCACCGGTTTCCTCGCCCAGCTCTGCATCGACTGGGAAGAGGCCGCCGCTCCCGCAGCAGCCGCCGGAGTCCGAGTCACCCTTCTCCGGACGGGCATCGTGCTCTCCGCCGACGGTGGCGCGCTGAAGAAGCAACTCCCCCTCTTCAAGATCGGTGCGGGCGGCACCATTGGCTCGGGCGCCCAGTGGCAAAGCTGGATCTCGATCGACGATGAGGTTGCGGCAATCGCCCACCTGCTCACGGCCGACGTTGAGGGCCCCGTCAACCTGACAGCACCCAACCCGGTAACCCAGAAGACCTTCGCCAACACGCTCGGCAAGGTGCTCAATCGGCCGACATTCCTCCCGATCCCGAAGTTCGGCCCAAAGCTGATCCTTGGTAGCGAGCTTGCCGAAAACCTGCTGTTCACCGGGCAGCGAGTCAGCCCGACCGTGCTGCTCGGCGACGACACGTTCACGTTCCGTCACGCCGAACTCGAACCTGCGCTGCGCGCCATCTTGGGTAAGTGACCGTCGCGGTTGTCGGCGCTGGCCTCGCTGGCTTGGCGTGCGCGACAGCGCTCCACAAAGCGGGCATCGAGGTCGACGTCTACGAGGCCAGTGATGGCATTGGTGGACGCGTCCGGACCGACCTCGTCGACGGCTTCATCCTTGACCGTGGATTCCAAGTCACCCTGACCGCCTATCCCGAGATGCAACGGCAGCTCGACATGGACGCCCTCGACCTGCAGGCATTCGACCCGGGTGCATTGGTCTGGCGTCAGGGCAAGGGGTCGGTCGTGTCCGACCCGTTCCGAATGCCCACCTCCGTGTTGGGTACGGTCACTGCGCCGATTGGTTCGCTGTTTGACAAGGCCCGGATCGGACTGTTCCGTCGCCGAATCCGCAGCGTCCACCCGGCACAGTTGCTCCGTGGCGACGACATCAGCACCGGCGATGCACTCCGCGAGGCCGGTTTCAGCGACAAGATCATCGAGCGGTTCTTCCGGCCTTTGGTTGGCGGCATCCAGCTCGATCCGGACCTGAACGACAGCCGTCGCATGTTCGACATCATCTTCCGCATGCTCGCGGACGGCGATTCTGCGGTCCCGGCGGCTGGCATGCAGGCCATTCCCGACCAACTGGCAGCACAGCTCCCTGATGGGTCAATCCACCTTGATCAGCGGGTATCCGCCACCACAGCGACAAGCATCACGATCGATGGCAGCACGCAGGTGCACGATGCCGTCGTCGTCGCAGTCGAGGGCCCGGCCGCGGCACAACTACTCGGTCTGGCAACGGTGGCCTCGAAGTCTGTTGGTTGCGTCTACTTCGCAGCCGATACTCCGCCGACCAATAAGAAGCTGGTCGTCCTCGACGGCACCGGGGTTGGCCCAGTCCTCAACGTCGCTGTGATGAGCAACGTCGCACCCACCTATGCGCCGCCAGGCCGGCACCTCATCGCCGCTGCAATTCCCGGCGCATTTCCTGAAGGCGATCTTGCCGACGCCGCTCGACGTCAGTTGCGCGGCTGGTGGGGTGACGCTGTCGACACGTGGGATCATCTCGCCACGTACCGGATCGCTCATGGCCAGCCCGGCCAGCAGAC
>CAWUXP010000132.1:0-21828 GCA_963926495.1 Candidatus Ilumatobacter herschelensis | reverse complement strand
ACGCTCGACCTCCGGCCGGGCGACATGCAAATCTTCCGCGGCCGCCACTCACTCCACCGCGTCACGCGGGTACCCGAAAGCTCCTCAGCGCGGCACGCCGCGATCTTTGCGTACACCCTCGAACCCGGCGTGATTGGCCGTGTTGAACGAACACGCCAGCTCTTTGGGCGAGTACTCCCGGAGCACGTCCGCGCTGAAGAAGCGCGCGTCCGCAGCGACACACTCGTCAACTGACGCTCAACTCGGAGCGCCAGCGGGCCAATCAGCCAAGGGCTGCGAGGTCGCCCCAAAGGTGGCCGAGCGCACGGTGGACCGTGCCGGATTTGCGAATCGCCATCCACTGATCGTCGGTTGCAATCCGATCGATCAGGTCAGCCAACGCCGGCTGCTTATCGCGAGCGAGTTGCTCGGCTGACTGCCCCACGAGCTGTTCAAGGTTGAACGTCATTGCGAGAAGGCGACCGAAATGGCCAAGTGGCCCATCGAACGGCCCAGTCGATGTCGGTTGACGCTCGGCAGTAAGCGAATGTTTGCCCCACAACTCGTCTATGCCGGCGTAGAACTCGTCGCGAGCAGCGAAGTGGACCTGTTCGACGTTGAGCAACATTGCTGCGGCCGCACACATCAGGCAGGGCTCAAGCGTGGTGTAGAGGTGCAGACCTGCAGCGTCGAACTGGTCGAGTTCGGCAAAGGCATTCATCTCGGCGTGCGCGGTCATGTTGCCCGACAACGTTCGTGGCGACCGCTGCTGCTGCATCACCCGGTTCCGCCCTGCCGTCACGATGGAATCGTCATTGGCCGGGTCGACCAGTACAGCGCCGACCCCCGACGTGCCAGCTCGGTACGCCGCCCAGGCCTCCTCGAACGCCACTTGCCAAGGCAGTGACAGCGATTTCCAGGTATCAGTGGCAGAACTCATCAAGAGCAGTCAACCAGCGAGAAGCAAGCACGCGCCGTATTGAAAGCGGCCAGCCGAGCAGACGTGAGGTGAGCCGAGCGAAAGCGAGTCCGGGCCGCGCCCGGAGGAAGCGTTTGCAGCGACTGCGTCGCTGGAGGCGACGAAGTCGCCAGTTCGGCGAAGCCGAACTCAACCGCCACCTCGCTGAATGGCAACTGCAATGTCGATCGATTCCTGATCGATGCCACAGTCAAGGGCGGCCTGGGTGATCGGAACGACTGCGGCAGGTTCCGCAGTTGCCCCGCCGAGCGCAATGAGTTCGTCGTCGTTGACTCGCGACGCGAGCGTTTCGATCGCACAGTTCGCAACGTTTGGCGCCAGACCAACTTCATCGCGTGTGAGTAGATCAAAGAGAATGCTCCCGACAAGCGAAGCAGGCCGTTCGGTACCGAACGGCGAAGGGTCGACGAGCGGCCCACTCGGCACGGCGCCCGCCACGGCCGTCGTCGGTGCAGGAGCAATCGTCGTGGCGGGCGTGGCGGGCGTGGCAGGCGTGGCAGGCGTGGCGATGGTAGTTGTCGGCAGCGGGGTGGCTGCATAGGCGACCTGGTTGGTCTGGCCTGACGACGTGTCGGCAGTTGCGTACACGGCGACGACGCCAGCAGCGAGCGCGGCCACCGCGATGGCTGCACCAACCGTTTGTTTGCCGGGGATCTTGGCGGCCAAGCGCACTGAAGCCGCTCGATCAAAGCCTTGCTCTTGTGTGCCCAGCCAACCGCGCTCGTCAACCCACACTGCAAGCGGCGGCACAACAACCAAGGCGGCCAGCAGGGCGATTGCCACGTTGAGCGTGACGATAATGCCGAAGTCGCGAAGCAGCGGCAGCGCTGATCCGATCAGCACGGCGAAACCGCCAATGGTGGTCATTGCCGACGTGAAGAAGGCACGACCCGTTCGACTTGCCGCTGTGTCGGTTGCATCACGCGGGCTCAGCCCACGCTGTCGTTCTTCGAGATACCGACCAAGGATCAGCACCGAAAACTCGGCGCATGACGCAATGACCAACGGGCCCGACACCGTCGTGAGGGGGCTCAACGAGAAGCCGAACAGACCAACGAGCAGCGACGACACACCGACGGCCAGCAAGACGGGAACAAGCGCGAGTAGCGCACGGGTCGCACTGCGAAAACGGAGGACGAGGAAGATGCCCACAAGCATCAGCGCGAGGTAGGTGAGATTGGCGCGGTTCGCCGAGAGGTTCTCCAGCAGGCCGATGCCGACAGTGGCGAGCCCAGCAGGCGTGGCCCGAACAGCGCTTTGACCATCGGGCAACTCGTTGAGCAGCACGCTGTCGGCCGGAAGATCAAGGGCCGCAATTCGCGCATCGAGATCCTCGGAGAGGCTCTTGACGAGCACGGCACGTTCATCGAGACCACTCGGTGCAAGACGCAGGTTGACCTGCGTGGCCGTGCCGTCGGCGCTGACCAGCGCTCGCGCAATGTCGGGCACGACGGCTTGCGCGGCAATTCCGGCGTTCGCAACGTCGGCCGAGGTCGGTGCAAGTTCAGTGGCGCCGTCGATCGAGATGATCTTGGCCATGGTGTTGACGAGGCTCGAAGAGGTGACCACCGCAGGCCGCGCTTCGGCATCAACGGTGAACTCGTAGATCATCTGCACGACGTCGGGGTCGTACACGTTGTTCGCCTGGACAAGAATGCCGAGAGTGGTTCCGAACCCAGTCGACGCTTCGAGTTGATCAATGTCGGCAACGGTCTGGCTGCCCTGATCAATCCACTTGACCGGATCGGACTGGATCTTGGTGCCGCCTTCAGCCAGGACGCCGCCGATGAACAGCGCCATCGACACGAAGATCAATGGGAGAACCAACTTGGTGGGGAGACCGCCGAGCTTGACGACCAGCTTCTCGACATACGAGACCGGTCGGACTTTCGTCGGCTTGGACCGCTCACGGACGCCCAACGCCGCGACCGGCACCACAATGCCCACGATGACTAACACGACAACGCCGACGGCCAGCAGCACGCCGAAGTCTCGGATCATCGGGACCTTGGAGATCCGCAGGGCCAGGAACGCCGAGATCCCGGCGACAGTCGCTGCGATGAGGGGCGGCGCAACGTTGGCAACGGTCTCTGAGATCGGATGCGCGTCCTGGTCGAGGACCACGTCTTCTTCGACTCGGTTGTGAATCTGGATCGCGAAGTCGATACCCAAACCAATCAAGATCGGCAAGCCGGAGATCGTGACCAGCGAGAGGTCGATACCGATCAGGCCGAGGATCGAGAACGACCACGCGACACCGACGAGCACAGCGAGCAGTGGGAGCAGCTGCCAACGCACCTTGAAGATGAGGAACAGGATGACCGCCATAACGGCCAGTGCCGCCAAGCCGAGCGTAAGCATGCCGCCCTTGAGGTAGTCGTTGATCTCCGCGAGGTAGACCGGCGAGCCCGTGACCGTCAGGTCGAAGCCTTCGAGATTCGCCGAGTCGAGTACTTCGACGACCTGCTTGGTGCCAGCGCTCTGCTCGTCGAGCGTTGCGTTGCCAGCAAGGATCACACCACCAACAGCGGTCTGGTTGACAGGGCCGCCGTCGACATTCGGGAACGTGGAGGCAAGCGACTTGCGGATCTCCAATTCCTCGGCAGGCGGCGCCGTGATGGTGCCGCCATCTGCAGCGAATCCCTCGTTGTCAAACACGAGCAGTTCGACCCAGTCGGGATTTTCGAGCGTCTGGTCACCAGCGGCGCCGCGTCGGGCGAGCGAGAGGGAGATATCGGCGCTGCGCGCCTCGGCGCCAGCGTCATCGCGCCCAGCTGCCGACAGCAGGGCGTTCGTGCCAACCGTGCTCGTGACCGGTTCAGAGGTGACCAGTTCGGAACTGAATATGGCCGAGGTGAGCGGCGTGACGACCGAGAACACTTCAGGAATCTCCGCGAGGGCTGCGTTGATCCGCTGGAACTCAGCAAGGTTGTTTCCCTTCAATAAATCGCTGACATCGACATCGGCATCGTCTTGTGCGGTGAAGAGCAAGATGACGGTCTCTCCGCCGAAGTTGTTCTGGAACTCGACATTGTCGATCGCAATCTGCGATTCGGGATTGAGGTAACTGTCCTGGCCAGTCGCGAACTCGATCTGACGAGCGCCAAGTGCCAACACCGCTGTGACCACGACAACCGCGGCAATCACGATCTTCCACTGCTTGCCGAGCTGCAGGCCTACGCTGCGCCAGAACTGTTCCATCACGAATCCCCTCGAGAATTTACGCCGCACCGAATTAAGCGCAGGTCCATTTCTGACACTAAGGCCTTCTGGCGCGCCGACGAAAGTTCCTAACCGGTCGTCAGGCCCGACCAATTTGTGCGGTCGCCAACTCAGACGGTGCCGCTCAGCGCAGCACCTCGACCTCAGGTACCGAAACCGAAACCGAGGTCCGGCGCAGTGAGTAGCGGCCGGTAGTCGATGTTCCTGTCAGCAGCCATGGCCGCACACGTACCGCCACGGTCGACGATGACGGTCATGAAGACGGGGATTGCGCCGAACGCCGCGATTTGTTCGGCGGCTTCGAGCAACGACGTGCCCCGAGTTGTGGTGTCTTCGGTGACCAGCACCCTGTCGCCGGGCTGCAGCGCGCCAGCGATACGACCGGTGATGCCGCCCTGCTTAGCTTCCTTACGCACGCTGAAACTGCGCAGCGTGTGCCCGCGAGTCGCGGCGACTGCCTGGACGCCGTACGCCACAGGGTCGCCGCCCATCGTCAAGCCGCCAATGGCATCAATACCGTCGAAATCGGGTCCGAACACTTCAATGAGTGCATCGGTGACGATGATGATGCCATCGGCCCGACACGCCGTTTGTTTGGTGTCCAAGAACCAGCTGCTTTTGGCGCCCGACTTGAGCGTGAAGTCACCGATTTTCACTGAGTGCTCCAGCACATGGTCGCGGAGCCGATCAAGCGTCGGCGAGAGGTCGGGAAGCGCAGCATCACTCATCGCTTGCCGAACCTATCCGGTGAGTCCCTCCACTGGTTGGTCAGGGCTTGGCCGCACGATCGCGTAGCAAGACCTCTTGCGTCACCGTCGCAACGTGCGCCCCGTCGTCAGTGAAAACGTGCCCATGGGCCAGGCCGCGTCCTCCGACGAAATGCTGGCAGGTGAAGTCATACAGATGCCAGCGGTCGGCGCGCAACGGACGGTGGAACCAGATCGTGTGGTCGAGGCTGGCGCCAAAGAACCGGTCTTGCTCGCCCATCGCAGCCACTGCCTCCGGATGCGCATGCATCACCGCCTCCGTCGGGATGTCGTCGGAGAGGTACGCCAACCACGAACGGTGGAGCAACTGCGCCGCTGCGTCCGTGGGGTCGCCGACCTCGTGGTTCACCTTCATCCACACGACCGTGCGTCCAGCACCGTCGCGGCTCGGGCCTTGCACTGCTGGGGCTGGCACCACAACTCGATCGAAGGTCTCCGTCCAAGACGACGGCTCCAACGAGTCGGCCACCGGAACGTCCGGCATCAGGATCGGCTGCACGCTGGCCGCAGGTTCGGGACGCTGGAACGAACTCTCAGCGTTGAGGATCGCGCCGATCGCCTGCCTGGCGACCACTCGACGGGTCGAGAAGCTCCGCCCGTTCCTGATTCGGTCGACTTCGTACCGAACTGGTTCGCTGGCGTCACCAGGGCGGATGAAGTAGGCGCGAATGGAATGCGGTTCCAGGTCAGCCCCGACTGTCAAGGTCGCTGCACGCAGCGCCTGCGCGACAATCTGACCGCCGTACAACCCGCCCCACGGATACTGCGGGCCCGTCCCAACGAAGACGTCGGTGCCATGCGGGGAAAGTTCGAACATTCCCCTCAACCTATTCGAACATCGTTAAGAAGCTATTGAACGCTATCAAAGATCTATCATTTCTAATAGAGTGCATGTCATGGAAGCAAAACGTGGTCCGAAGACGCCGATGTCCAATGAGCACAAGGAAGCGCTCGCTAAGGGTCGAGCCGAAGGTCGAGTTGTCCGCGAATATCTCGAAGGACTCCGAGCGACAAAGCCGAAGCGTGGTCGTAGGCGCACCGCTGAAACAGTGACCGCCAGGCTAGAAACAATCGACACCGAGCTGGAGTCAGCATCACCCATTGACGAGCTGCTCCTCATCCAAGAACGTCGCGATCTGCGGACCGAGTTGGAAGCCATGTCTGACACGATCGACATGGCCTCGCTCGAAGCAGAGTTCGTGAAAGTGGCCAGGAGCTACAGCCGGAGCAAGCAGATCTCTTACCAGTCGTGGCGTGACGTCGGTGTCGAGGCAAGCGTCCTCAAGGCTGCCGACATTTCCCGGGGCGACTGACTCACCGACTCAACAGTGTGCGGCTGCGCCCCTTGAGGCACCGCCGCAGCGTCGTTAGTTCAGACTTGGATTGCGTCGACCGCTTCGAATACGCGACCGAGGTTCGACAACGAACGACGCAGATCGAACGCCTCGTCGAGCACTGAGTTGTCAACGTCATCATCGGCTTCGAGTAACGACCTGAAGTCGACGCCGTCATCCCACGCCTGCATCGCATTGCGCTGCACGATCCTGTACGCCTCGTCGCGGGTCTTGCCCGCCTGCACGAGCGACAGCAGCACCGGCTGGCTGAAGACCAGGCCGTAACTGGCATCAAGGTTCGCCTGCATCCGCTCGGGCATCACGACGAGCCCTGACAGCAAACGACGCATCCGTCGCATCATGTAATAGGCGAGTTGCGACGAATCCGGGAGGATCACGCGCTCGACCGACGAATGCGAAATGTCGCGCTCGTGCCAGAGCGCGATGTCTTGCAAACCGGCGAGAAGATTTGAGCGAACGACACGCGCCAAACCGGAGATCGTTTCGGCGGAAATCGGGTTCCGTTTGTGCGGCATTGCCGACGATCCCTTCTGCCCCGGCTTAAAACCTTCTTGCACTTCGCGAACCTCGGTCCGCTGCAAATGCCGAAGTTCGACTGCTATCAATTCGCATGTTGCGGCGACCGACGAACAGGCATACAAGAACTCGGCATGACGGTCGCGAGCGACGACCTGGGTGGCCGGCACCGGCTTCAGATCGAGTGCATCCCCGACGAATTGTTCGACTGCTGGCGGGATGTTCGAATAGGTCCCGACGGCCCCGCTGAGTTTCATGACTGCCACCGTTTCACGTGCCGTACGCAGTCGCTCTCGGTCACGCTCGACCTGCAGGGCCCAGAGGGCTACTTTGGCGCCGAACGTTGTTGGCTCAGCGTGGATGCCGTGCGTACGGCCGATCATCACCGTGTCGCGATGTTCACGCGCCATCTCGATCAATGTGCCGAGTAATTCGGTCGACGCCTCAATCATCAGATCAGCGGCATCGCGCATTGCCCAGCACAGCGCAGTGTCACCGACATCGGAAGATGTGAGGCCGTAGTGGATCCAGGACCCTGCGGGGTCGTTGATTGCTTCCTGCGTCACGTCGACGAACGCTGCAACGTCATGGTCGGTGATCGCCTCGCGATCGAGAATCTTCTGCAGAAATGCGTCGTCGGCCACCGGGGCGTTCGATCGACAGATCACTGCAGCCTCCTGCGGAACAACACCAATTGCGGCGTGCCCTTCAGTGGCCAGCAGTTCAACCTCAAGCCAGCGGGCGAACTTGGCCGTATCGGACCAAACCGCATCCATCTCCGGAGTGGAATAGCGCGGGATCATGAAGCAGTTCCCGTTGTTTCCCAGATGAGATAGTCGTCGCGTTCTGCGCCGACACCGACCACGTTGACACGGACGCCGACTTCGCGTTCGACGACAGCGATGAAGGCCTTTGCCTCGGCGGGCAGGTCACCCGGTTCACGCATCTCGCTGATCGGTGTTTTCCAGCCGGGCAGCTCTTCGTACACCGGCTCGATCCGTTCGAGCACGTCGTACTGGTCCGGGTAGTCGGTGACCGGTTCGCCATCAAGCATGTAACCGGTGCAAATCTTCACGGTGTCAAAACCGTCGAGGATGTCAAGCTTGGTGAGGGACAATTCGGTCAGCGAGTTGAGTCGCACCGCGTGGCGCAACATCACGCAGTCGAGCCAGCCGCAACGACGAGCGCGGCCCGTAACCGTGCCGAATTCGTGACCGACTTCGGCCAGCATCTTGCCGTCGTCATCGAACAGCTCGGTGACAAACGGGCCAGCACCCACACGGGTGGTGTAGGCCTTGGTGATCCCGACAATCCGGCTGAGGTCACGTGGGCCGAGGCCCGAGCCGACCGAAGCGCCGCCCGCTGTGGGGTTCGAAGACGTCACGTAGGGGTAGGTGCCGTGGTCGAGGTCAAGGAACGTTGCTTGCGCACCCTCGAGCAGGATGTGAGCGTCTTTGGCCAGGGCGTTGTGGAGCAGGCTGATCGTGTCGGAGAGGTACGGCACCAGACGTGCGCCGTATGTCGAGAAGCGCTCCACCATGTCTTCGACGTCGAGTTCGTCGCCGCCAGCTTCGCTGATCAACTTGTTCTCGACCGTGGCGCGTTCACGGATCAGCCGGGCGAAACGTTCGGGGTCACGTGCGTCGCCAGCACGGATACCGACACGGCGCATCTTGTCGGCGTACGCCGGGCCGATGCCGCGCAATGTGGTGCCGAGCTTGTCGTCGCCACGCATTGCCTCCGAGATCGCATCGTGGCTCTGATGCCACGGAAAAATGAGATGTGCACGGGTCGAGACCTTGAGGTCGGAGCAGGAGTTGCCGCGCGACTCGAGCATGTCGACCTCGTTAAAGAGCGTCGGCATATCGACGACGACACCGTTGCCGATGACCGGGATCACATGTGGATACAGGATGCCCGAAGGCACGAGTTGCAAGGCGTACTTCTCGCCGTCGACCACCACGGTATGGCCAGCGTTGTGGCCGCCCTGGTAGCGCACGACATAGGCGTGCTCCTTCGACAACAAGTCGATGACTTTTGCTTTACCTTCGTCGCCCCATTGGGCTCCGATGACGACCGTGACTGGCATTGACGCTCCCCTTCGCAGGGTGTGAGAGGAATCCGACCAACGCTCGACGTGCCGAGCGAAAGTCGCGAATGGAACGTGATGTGACACTAGTGCCAGGCGATGCGACCTCAGTCATCTGTTCGATTCTCTGCCGTGCTTTTTGTCAAGCCGGGCGCAACGCCTGGATCACACCAGCAGTGCGTCGGTCATCACTTCGACCAGCGCCGGGCCCGGGTGGACGAACGCTGCAGCCAACGCGTTGTCGAGATCCTCGAGTCGGTCGACCCGAATGCCTTTGGCCCCACAGAGTTCGGCGAAGGCGGCAAACGACGGCTTATGCACGTCGGTCTGCCACACATCGAGGCTCGCTGCGCGCTGCTCTTTACTGATCTTGCCGAGCTCGGAGTTGTTCATCAAAACATGGGTGATGTTCATGTCGTACTTGACCGCGGTGGTCATTTCCATTGCGTACTGGCCGAAGCCGGCGTCGCCGGACACTCCAACAATCTGGCGTCGATCGCCAACCGCAGCCCAGGCACCCATGGCCGCAGGGAACCCGAACCCGATCGAGCCGAGGTACCCCGACATCAACACGTCTTGATTGCTGACCTCGAAATACCGGCCAAAGCTGTAGGTGTTGTTCCCGACGTCAACACAGATCACTGCATCGTCATCGATGTGGCGCCCCAGCGCATCGAACAGCGACGCTGCGTTCAGCCCAAGATCTTTGTCATCGGTCCGACGGCTCGCCTTCTCAGCGCGCCAAATCGCCCAGCGCTCGGCAATCTCTGCGCGCAGATCGGTACACCCACGATCGGTGCCGACGCGCTCTGCGAGCAGGCGGGCGGTGACCGCTCCGTGGCCGAGCACCGGAACCTCGACCGAATGGAAACGACCGAGTGCCATTGGATCGAAGTCGACCTCGATGATCGGCTTGTATTCAGCGATGCCCGTGTGATTGGCGAACGACGCCCCGAAAACGATCAGCAAGTCGGACTCGTTCATGAACCAACTGGCGATCGGAGTGCCGAGCGCTTCGGCCAGGGCGGTAATGGCGTCCATGTCGCCTCGGGCACCGTGACCGACAATCATCATGGGTCGCTTGGCGCCTCGGATCATCTCCACTGCTGCTGCGAGGGACTCTTCGGGCGGGCGACACCTGTCGGCGCGCCACGCGACCGAGCGGCCCGCCGGCCTCGGCCTGGATGGGTTCGGTCTGCACTTCGTCGGGCAAGATCAAGTGGGCGACGTTGCGTTCAACGAAGGCGGTTTTGCATGCCATGTTCATCAACTCGGCATGGTTCGACCCCGAGTGCACCGACTCCGAATACCGCGCGACGTCGGCGAAGGCACCTTCGAGATCGGTGTCTTGGAAGGCGCCTCGGCCCTTCACCTTCGACGGCACTTGCAGCAAAGGCAGCTGCGCCCTCGTGGCGAATGCCGAAGAACCGCAGATCGCCGCGCTCTTCGGCAACGCGCATCGCATCGGCGAAGCCCAGGTTCGAGTGGCCCACCATGCCGAACACCGACGTGACGCCCCAGTTGACCATGGTCTCGACGAGGACGTCGCTGACAGTGCGCTCGCGTTCGGGGTCGGCAGGCATTATCGATTGCCCCGTACGTGCCACCCTGATGGGACACCGCGAGCGAACGGCGGCCGACCGTAACAGTCGTAACTCGGCCCTCCGGAAGCTCGTCGGGCCCGAGTACGCGATGCCAGTCGAGGGGCTCGACGGTAATCTTGTCTGCATGAGCGTGATGCGACGACAGGTGTGGAACGACATGGGCAGCGATGCTCGGGCCGCCCTCATGCATCGCGGGCTCGACGACATCTTCAACCCCGAATTGCGCGCGTCGATCGGCGAGTTGCTCGAAGACGTTCGCCTTCGCGGCGACGCAGCCGTGTGTGATGCGCTGGCCAAGTTCGATGGGATATCGCTTGCTCCTGACCAACTCCGAGTCAGTACCGCCGAGTTCGAGCAGGCACTGGTGTCCGACGCCGTCGACGAAGCAATCGACGATGCAATCGTCCACCTGCGCACCTTTAACGAAGCACAGATGCAGCAGTCGCGCGACTGGAGTATCGAGAGCGAACCGGGTCTGACTGTTGGCGAGAAGATCACGCCGATCAGCTCGGTCGGCCTCTTCACGCCGTCAGGCAAAGCGAGCTATCCGAGTGTCGCGTATCAACTCGCCGTTCCTGCCGTAGTCGCCGGCGTCCCCAAGGTGTCGCTGGTCGTGCCTCCGGTCCCCGGCGGGTCAGGTGAGATCGACCCGGCTGTGCTCGTCGTGTGCCGCAAGCTCAGCATCGAAAACGTCTTCCGCGTCAACGGGCCGGCCGGCATCGCGGCACTCGGCTTCGGCACCGAGTCGATAGACAAGGTGGTCAAGATCGTCGGCCCCGGTTCGCCAGCCGTCACACTCGCCCAGGTCGAGATGCAACGGTTCGGCACGTCGACAATGATGCTGCTCGGGCCCACCGAGAGCCTGGTTATCGCCGACGAGACAGCCGACCCAATCCTTCTCGCCGCTGACTTGCTGATCGAGGCAGAACACGGCACCGATAGTTCGGTCGTATTGCTGACCACATCGGCCGCGCTCGCTGACGCCACCGACACCGAACTTGACCACCAGCTCGCCGCCCTGCCCGACGTACGCGCCGCAGCATGTCGCGCCTCGCTCGGTACAAACGGTGGATGCGTCGTCGTCGACGACCTCGATACGGCCATTGCTATCGCCAACGACTACGCCGCCGAACACCTCCAGGTTGCTGTTGCCGACGCTGAGGTCGACCGTGTCGTTGACGGCCTGATGAATGCCGGAGAAATTCTGATCGGTCAAAACACGCCGTTCAGCGCGGCCAACTTCATCCTTGGCTGCCCCGCATCGTTGCCAACAAGCGGCTTCGCTCACGTGGCGTCAGGCATTACCGCCGACGCTTTCTTGAAGCGCACCGCAATTGCTCGCGCCGACAACACCGCCCTTCGCCGCATGGCTTCGAACGTGATCGCTCTCGCCGATCACGAGGGCTTTGCCGCCCACGCGAACGCACTGCACCTGCGTAACACCTAAGAGCAACCGGCCGTCTTTTGGCGGACAATTGCCATATCACGTTCCTGGACTGCGGCGGCGCGTACGCTCGGGTCCTTATGGCCACGGTCCTGCTCGTCGAAGATGACGAACGCATCAGCGAGCCGCTTGTCCGCGTCTTGAGATCAGAAGCTTTCGACGTCATTCACTTCGCCGCCGGTCATCCTGCGTTACAGGCAATCGACCAGGAGCAACCCGATCTCGTACTTCTCGATCTGACATTGCCCGACATCGACGGCCTCGATGTGTGCCGCAGGATCCGCGCCAGGTATCCGGATCTCCCGATAATTATGCTGACGGCCCGCTCCGAGGAAATGGACGTCATCGTCGGGCTGAACGCTGGCGCCGACGACTACGTGGCCAAGCCATTCCGGCTCGCCGAACTGGTGGCCCGAATCCGGGCCCGCCTACGCATCGCTGAGCACGTGGGGTCGGTTCCCATACCCCCCAACCTGCTCGGTGCCGGCATCAGCCTCAACACCACGGCTCGCCGATGTTGCGTGATCGACAAACAGGGCAAAAGTGGCGAAGTCGAGTTGACAACAAAAGAGTTCGACCTGCTCGTCCTGCTTATGCAGCAACCTGCGGTAACCGTCAAGCGTGAAGAAATCATGGCTGAGGTCTGGGACGCAAACTGGTGGGGGTCAACCCGCACGCTCGACACCCACACTTCGACGCTGCGCCGCAAGATTCACGACGACACCGATCCTCCGTCAAAGATCATCACCGTACGCGGCGTCGGCTTCCGCTTCGAACCCTGACCCATGCGACGCCGACTCGTTCTGTCGACGATTCTGGTTGTCACGATCGTTCTGCTGATCTTGACCGTTCCGGTCACGCTCATGCTGCGTGAAGCGGCAACCAACGAACTCAGCGCCCAAAAGACGCAGGAAGCCGCTACCGTCGCAGCAGCACTCGCTGGCGACCTAGCTACCGGCGGGCCCCTCGACCTGGCCGATACTGACGCGATGTTAGCCAAGGGCGGCGGCGTGCGCGTCCTCGATGCAAACGGCACGGTCATTGCTGAGCGCAATGTGGACGGCCTCGACTCCCCGTATAGATCGAGCATCAACGGGCCAAACGGCACACAGGTCGAGGTGTTCTCGACCGGCGCCGACATCAACCGGCGCTTCGTTGACCAGTTAGTGCGGCTCCTCTTCGTTGCCCTGTTCGCCGTGGTCGCTGCCGCTGCGCTCGCATTTGTCCAAGCCCGTCAGCTTGGCCGGCAGCTCGACCGCCTCGCCCGATCGGCTACTCGGCTCGGCGACGACGACTTCACCGGGATGCCACCGTCAGCATCCGGGATTGCCGAAATCGACGGTGTCGCGCGTGCGATTCGGCTCAGTGAACATCGCGTGGAACGGATGCTCGAATCTGAACGAGGGTTCACCGCCGATGCCACGCACCAACTGCGAACCGGCCTCACCGGGGTCGCAATGCGACTAGAGATCTTGGAGCGCCACAACGATCCGGGGGTGGCTCATGAGGCTGCCACGACGCTCATCCAGATCCATGAGCTCAACACGACGCTCGACGAACTTTTACAGGTGGCGCGCAAGGGCAGCACCGGCGAACGGAAAGAACTCGACATTACGGCACTTGTCGATCATCACGTGACCGACTGGCAGGGCCAATTCGCTAGGAAGCGCCGCCAGATCGTCGTCACAACGGGCATCGTCCAACCGGTGCTCGGCACCCCTGGGCTCATCGGACAGATTCTCAACGTCTTAATAGAGAACTCGATTCAGCACGGCCGCGGCACCGTCGCGATCCTGGTCAGCGGCACGAGCGTATCGATCGAGGACGAGGGCTATGGCATCGATGAGCCGAACGCAGCAACGATCTTCGACCGGCCCAGCGACTATCAGGCAGCCCACGGCCGTGGGCTTTCGCTTGCTCGTCGGCTGGCCGGAGCGGACGGAGGCAGGCTCGAACTTGTCGCGCTGCAGCCAACGACATTCAGACTGTCACTGCTTTCTGCAAGCGGTTGAGCCTCACCAGACGTGTTCGGACCTGAGCCGAAAAAAGTAGAAACCCCGGGATGGAAGCCCGGGGTTTCTGTGGAAGAAATATTTTTATCAGTTCCTCAAAATGAACAAGGTCATTTTGACACAGCGCAGACCCTTCGCCCACTCACAGTGAGTTAAGAATACTTCAAGAAGTAAAACGTTTCCTCGAGTCAGCCCTGTCCAAGGCCGACGGTGAGCCCAGGATGTTCGTCCGTACCAGGCCGAACCGTGATCCACCCGCCTTCTGGGACACCACCATTAAGAATCAGTATCGCCGCCGGGTCAGCGATCTCACGCTGGATGATCCGCTTCAACAGACGAGCACCGAACGACGGGTCGTAGCCCTCACGAGCGAGTTGGGCCATGGCTGCGTCGTTGATGTCGAGCCCAATCCGCTTCGCATTGAGCCGCCCCCGCAGATGCTCAAGCTGCACTTTGACAATGGCGTACAGATCCTCTTCGGACAGCGAGCGGAAGCGAATGATGTCGTCGACCCGGTTGATGAACTCGGGCTTGAAGAAATCGAGTGGGTCGCCAGGAAGATTCGACGTCATGATCAACACGACGTTCGTGAAATCGACCGTGCGCCCCTGTCCGTCGGTCAGCCGACCGTCGTCGAGTAGCTGGAGCAAGGTGTTGAACACATCAGGATGCGCCTTCTCGATCTCGTCGAGCAACACCACCGAATAGGGTCGGCGGCGGACCGCTTCGGTGAGCTGCCCACCCTCGTCGTAACCGACATATCCCGGGGGCGCGCCGATGAGGCGAGACACGGAAAACTTCTCCAGGTATTCGCTCATGTCGATGCGGACCATCGACTTCTCGTCGTCGAAGAGAAACTCAGCGAGCGCTCGGGCCAGTTCGGTCTTGCCAACACCGGTCGGGCCGAGGAACATGAACGAGCCGATTGGCCGGTTTGGATCGCTCAGCCCAGCGCGGCTGCGGCGTACTGCGTTGGCGACCTTCGTGACGGCATCGTCTTGCCCAATGACCCGCTTGTTGAGTAACCCTTCAAGGTGGACAAGCTTTTGCGTTTCGGACTCCATCAGACGACTCATCGGGATACCGGTTGCCTTGCCGACGACTTCGGCAATATCTTCCGCGTCGACTTCTTCCTTGAGCATCGCCTTGGTTTCCTGCAGCTGACGGAGGTGGGTGGTGGCATCTTCGATACGGCGCTCGAGTTCGGGGATGCGCCCGTACCGGATCTCGGCAGCAAGTTCGAGGTCGGACTCACGCTCGACCTGCGTACGTAGGCCTTCCAGTTCCTCTTTCAGCGAGCGGATCGCGCTAATCGCCTGCTTCTCCTGCTCCCAGTGCTCCCTCATTTCTGCGTTGGAAGCATTGAGCTGAGCGAGTTCGTCGTGCAAGACATCAAGCCGCTCTGCCGACAGCTTGTCGCTCTCCTTCTCGAGCGCGACCTGTTCGATCTCCAACTGCAGGATCCGCCGCTGCACGACATCGATCTCAGTCGGTATCGAATCAATCTCGATACGCAGCTTCGATGCCGCCTCGTCCATCAGGTCGATTGCTTTGTCGGGCAGGAAACGCGACGTGATGTAACGATCAGAGAGCACCGCAGCGCTAATCAGTGCCGAGTCTTGGATGCGCACACCGTGGTGCACTTCGTACCGCTCCTTGAGGCCGCGCAGGATCCCGATCGTGTCGTCGACCGACGGCTCGCCCACGTACACCTGCTGGAAGCGACGCTCAAGCGCGGGGTCCTTCTCGACGTGCTTGCGGTACTCGTCGAGCGTGGTGGCACCGATCATCCGGAGCTCACCGCGCGCGAGCATCGGCTTGATCATGTTGCCAGCGTCCATCGCGCCCTCGGCCCCGCCTGCTCCGACGATCGTGTGGAGTTCGTCGACGAACGTGATGACTTGACCATCAGCGTCGGTGATCTCTTTCAAGACAGCCTTCAGGCGCTCTTCGAACTCGCCGCGGTACTTCGCTCCGGCGAGCATCGAACCAATGTCGAGTGCAATCAACCGCTTATTCTTGAGACCTTCGGGAACGTCACCGTCGGCAATACGCGCCGCGAGACCTTCAACGATTGCGGTCTTACCGACACCGGGTTCGCCAATGAGTACCGGATTGTTCTTCGAGCGCCGCGACAGCACCTGAATGGCGCGGCGGATTTCGTCGTCACGGCCGATGACCGGGTCGATCTTGCCGTCTCGGGCGCGGGCGGTCAGGTCCTGGCCGTACTTCTCAAGGGCCCCGAACTTCTCTTCAGGGTTCTGATCGGTGATGCGATGCGAACCGCGCACGTCCTTCAACACCACCAGCAGTTCCTCGGAGCCGATGTCGAGCCGGTCGTTCATCGCGAGCAACAGGTGCTCGACCGACAAGAAGTCGTCGCCGAGGTCTTTCTGGTACTTCTGGGCGTTGCTGACATTGTTGGTCAGCTCTTTACTCATCCGCGGCTCGTCGCCGCCGTAGGCCTTGGGGAGACCTTGGATGCGCTCGTCAAGCTTGTTGCGCACCATGAGGGGCGCCTGGCCGAGCTTGGCGAGCACCGCCGGAATGATCGTCCCGTCCTGGCGCATCATGGCGCTCAGTACGTGGTCAGTGGTCAGCTCAGGGTTGGACAGGCTTTTGGCCTGGTCGATCGCCGCAGCGAACGCTTCCTGGGTTTTGATGGTCCATTTCTTCGGGTCAAATGCCATGTCGTCTCGGTTCCAGTGTTGCGTCTTGCGTCGTCAATAATCCTGAGTCTAAGCGTATCAGGATTAAGTTCCCCTCGACTCTCTTTGCAACTCTGCCTGCACCTGAGACTTCTGACGCAAATGCGCGATGACACCGTCGGCGATCTCTGCGACGTTCTTGTACTGACGGACAGCCGGCGGCATCCACTCAACCGACGCGGCAAGACGCTCCCACACGGCCGGATCATCGCTCACCGCCGGCAGCGGCGTGACAAACGTGCGGATCGTGAACAGCACACAGCGTGTCTCGGGAAACCTCCGCAGGGTCTCACGTTCCACACGGAGAAACAGCTGATCGGGGTGGCACGTCTCGGGCCGAGGCGCGGCCGTACCATCGAGCGGGGTGTACCAAGCAGGTGTGTCGAGTAATCCCCAGCCCAGCCTCCAGAAGCTGCGCTCCGGTCGCAATCGGCTGAAAAAACGATCGACTGGCTCCTCAAGGTGGTCGTTCAGCAGTGCGACGGGGGCATGCACCTCGGCCATTGTTTGGCCCAGCTTCGACCGCAGATCCCACCGATTCGGAAAGCACACCGAGCCGGCGCCGAACACCAATTGCCGATCATCGCCCTGACCGCGCTCGACCATCAACACGAGATCCTCTGGAACAAGCCGCGCCGCTGCATCGAGCGGATGCAGCGACTGGTCGAGCGTTCGATACCGATCTGGAACCGTTTGCGCGAGATGCTGCACCAACGCGTTGGCAACCTCGGTCGACTCGGCCTCGACGTCATCGAGCGCCACAAACACTGACTCGGGGAATTCCGTGTTGAGCCGCGCCTTTTCGCTCACAGCAGCGTCGGTGTCGGGGCCCCATTGAATCCAGTCGGCCAGATCGAGCGGTCGGACGCCAAGCCGCCAGCGGAACTCATTTGTCGACGGCGACGGCCCGTCCATGAACGGCAGGTACGGCGCATCCACAGTTATCGACACCGCTCCAGACTACGACGCGGCCCGCGCGCTGTGCCACACCCGGTGCCACGACTCGAACGAAACCTGAATCGCAATACCAACACGCAGCGGTTTTCCGGAATTTTCAACCTCGGCGGCGGGCCATCCGGGTTACACACACGAGTACCGGCTCACGCGCAACGTGACGTGCGGCCGGGATCCACTTTCGCTACGAACCCTGGCGGTGACAACAGCTCGGTATCGTCAATTGGATGTCCCGGCACCGCCCGCCTTACGTTGCCCAAGGCACGTGGCGCTCGGGCGCGCTCCACGTGTGGGGTTGGAACGGTGTCGACACCGCATCAATGGCCTGGCTGTACTCCGGATTCCGCAAGATCGACGACGATGGCCGTCGCGCCGGCTGGCACGATTCCCCCATCTCCTACGGCGCGATCGGCCGGGTGACCATCGACGTTCCCGGCCACCACACGATGCACGCGTCGTCGGTTCAGCTCGACTCGATCGGTACCGCGGTCTGGCTCAGCGACCTGCCAGCATCAGAATTCCTGTCCGATTCGCTTGCCTGGTTCGCCCGTCTTTCCGAACTGGCTCGGTACACCGTGTCGTCCAACCGAATCGTTCCGTCGATCGTGAACGAGGGGCCCTTCGTCGTGGGGCGCTGGGCAGCCGTTACCGACGAACAGATCGAAGACATACTCGCGGCACTCGACGCTTCGATGCCCGACATCTGCGTGGCTGGTTCTGGCGTCAACGCAACTCGGATCTACAACCAACTCGTCGACGGCATCGCCCGGTCGTTCCTCCACCAGAGCGGGTGGAAGGCCAACCTTGGGCGGCAGCGCAAGCCTGCAGCACAGGCGTTGCGATCGCTGTTCGGTGCACTCTCGAAACCCGACCACGTCATGCGCGGTACTTCGGGTGACTACGAGGTTGCCGTCCAGCACCTGCGCGACGACCTCGAACGCCACCGTCGGCGCCTCAACGGCGAACCGGTGTTGGTGCCGCGTCTTCGCCTGCTCATTGCCGAAGACCCCCTCGACCCGTGGGTGGTCCGGCTCGAACTGGTCGACGACACCGATAGCGCGCGGTGGTGCTCGGCCAATGATGTGTGGGCACGCAACCAAATCGCTGTCGACGTGGCCCGCGGCGAAGAACACCTCGACAACCTGGCCGAAATGCTTGGTGAGGTCGTCAGTCGCATCAGCGGCGTGCCCGGCCTCGCCGACCTCGCGCTGCAACACGAGCCGACCAGCGTCGAACTCGAACTCGAGGTCGCCGAAGATTTCATCGACCTCGCGCCGCACCAACTCGATCAGCTCGGAGTCGAGCTGATTGGCCCCGAGCGATTGATCCGCACGCGCGTCAACGTGAGCGGCGAGGCCACGCCCTCACCACCTGACGACCGCACGAAGCAATTCGGTAAGGACGCACTCGTCAAGTGGAAGCTGGTGATCGGCGACGAAGAGATCTCCGACGCCGAGATTGCCCGTGCCGAAGAGGCCGGCGCCACGTTGCTTCACACCGGGCAGCGCTGGGTGCGCATCGACGCCGCCGAGCTCCGCCGCAAGCGCGAGCAGCTCACTGATCTCAAGACCAACCACAGCAAGGTCAAGCCGCTCGAACTGATGCGGCTCGCGAACGACGAGGGCAGCACCGACGAAAACCCACTCATCTTCGTCCACGAAGCACCCGGCCACGACGGTGCGCTCGACCCATACGACGCGGACGGCAACGTCGCGCGCGATCGGCTCGCCGCTGATTGGGTTCGCGAGCTGCTTGCCGGCCTTCCCGACGAAGAACTCGAAGAAACCCAGGAATCACCGGAGTTCGTCGGCGAATTGCGTCACTATCAACGACGGGGCTTGTCGTGGCTGCAGTTCCTCGCCAAACTCGGGCTCGGTGGCGTACTTGCCGACGACATGGGGCTCGGCAAGACCGCAACCACGCTGGCGCACCTGCTCGAGCGTCCGGGACCGCACCTCGTCATCTGCCCGCTGAGCGTCGTGCGCAACTGGAAACGGGAGTCCGAGCGCTTCACCCCCAAGCTCGACGTCGTCATCCATCACGGTGCCACACGCAGCAAAACGCTCGCGTCGCCTGACTCGGAACTGTTCGTCACCAATCCAGAACGACAGCTCGTGATCACCACCTACGGCCTGCTCCCTCGCGACCTCGAACACCTCGGCAGTATCAAGTGGTCGACGGTCGTGCTCGACGAGGCCCAGATGGTGAAGAACCCGAACACCAAGGCGGCCAAAGCTGTCCGGTTGCTCGACGCCGAGCAGAAGCTGGCCCTCACCGGCACGCCGGTCGAGAACCGCCTGAGCGAGCTGTGGGCGATCCTCGATGCGGTCAACCCCGGGTTGCTCGGCAGCCTCACGAAGTTCCGTGACAAGTTCGGCACGCCAATCGAACGCCACCACGATCTTGAAGCCGCGGCACGACTCCGCCGGATGACACAGCCGTTCATCCTCCGCCGGACCAAGGCCGACAAGCGGCTCCTGCCTGATCTGCCCGACAAGATCGAGCAGATCGCGTACGCCAAGCTGACCAAGGAGCAGGCGACGCTCTACCAGAAGATCGTCGACCAACTGCTCCACGATGCCGAACAAGAGAGCGGCATGAAGCGGCGCGGCTTGGTCCTCGCTGCGCTGATGCGGCTCAAGCAGGTCTGCAACCATCCGGCTCACGCATTGAAAGATGGATCCCGGTTGGCCGGCAGGTCGGGCAAGCTCACTCGCTTCGACGAACTCGTCACCGACTTGCTCGACCAGGGCGAGCGGGCCCTCGTCTTCACCCAGTTCCGGGAGATGGGCGAACTGCTCCGGCAGCACATTTCGGAGCAGTTCGGGTTCGACGCGCCGTTCCTTCACGGCGGCGTCACCCGTACGCGGCGCGACTCGATGGTCGACGAATTCCAAGACGGCAGCGGCCCACCGTTACTGCTCATCTCGCTGAAGGCTGGCGGTACCGGCCTGAACCTCACCGCCGCATCGCAGGTAATCCACTACGACCGCTGGTGGAACCCAGCCGTCGAAGATCAAGCCACCGACCGTGCGTGGCGTCTCGGACAGGAACGCACCGTCAATGTCCACAAGCTGGTCTGTGAAGGCACGGTCGAAGAACGCATTGGGCAGGTGATCGACGACAAACGCAAACTCGCCGACGCGGTCGTCGGCACCGGCGAAGCGTGGCTCTCCGAACTCTCCACCAACGACCTCCGCGACCTCGTTGTGCTCGAGCAGGACAGCTGACATGACTCGCCCCCGTAAACCCTTCGGCTCCTCACAACCTGGGCGCCTGCAGGCCACCATGGTCAAGGTCCTCGCCGCCGAGATGAGCGACCCGTCGCGTCATCGCAAGGGCAAGCAGTACGCCAACGACGGCTCGATCCTCGACATCATCATCGAGCCCGGCATCGTGACCTGCGAGATCCAAGGGTCACGGTCGATGCCCTACGTGGCCTCGATCGAGGTGCTGCCCGGCAGCGGGATGCCGCTCCGCCGCGACCTGACCTGCTCATGCTCCTGCCCCGACGACGACAACTGGAGCGGGCACGCCTGCAAGCACGTCGTCGCCGCGCTGTACACCCTCAGTAACGAGTTCCTGATCGAACCCGAACTGCTCGCCGTGTGGCGCAACAACAGCGACGGAACGCAGGTGGCCAACAAAGAGCGCACCGACCGGTTGTTCCACAACAGCGACAGCGACCGTGACAGCGACAGGGACGACGATCTCGACGAGGATGAACTCGACGAGGATGAACTCGACGCAGACTCGACACGCGGCACGCGCCGCCATCTGTCGATCGTCCGCGACATCGACGACGACGACGAGGCACCGGCACCGCGTCCGCCCTCGGTGTTCGAGGATCCGCTGCGGCAGGTGTTGCGCCTGCAGCCCGGCACCGAGCTCCCCGACATCCCGGAACTCGAACGGGCCGACCTCCGCGCCCCGCGCGACCGCGACCTCGCGACCTCGCTGCGCGACGCGCTCGCGCACGTCCGAGTCGACTGGGACTGAAGGGTCAGCTCTCCGGGTAACGGCAGTTATACCGGGTTCTCGGCGGCGAGGCGCACGACCTCGTCCCAGAGCATGTCGAAGGTCGTGCCGGACTTGTTGTCGAAGTCATTCGCCTCACCGAGGCTGTCCTGCGTACCGAGCCCAATCACGCGGACTTTGTCACCATGTTCTTGAGCAAACTGCTCAACATCGGGTGCTTC
>CAWUXP010000131.1:0-2659 GCA_963926495.1 Candidatus Ilumatobacter herschelensis | reverse complement strand
CGGCCAGGCCGCCGGTTCCTCAGCGAGAGAGCGACGCGCTCGTCGCGGAGCCCGAGGCCGCTCCGGTCGTCGAAGAACTACCCGCAGTCGAAGAGGAACAGCCCGCTGGGACGCTCCGCGAGCGCCTCGCAAAGGCCCGCTTCACGTTCGCTGGCGCAATCGCTGGTGTGCTCGGCCGTTCGGTAATCACCGACGAGTCGTTCGAAGATCTTGAAGAGGCGCTCCTGCGCGCCGACGTCGGTGTCGCTATTGCGGGCGAACTTCTCAGTGGCCTACGTTTCAAGGTCGCAAACAAGGAAATCTCCGAGCCATCAGACCTCCTCGACGCACTTCAAGCAGAGATGACAGCTCGGCTTGTCGGCTCTGACCGCTCCCTCAACTTCGAACAGTTCGATCCGGGAAACCCCAACGTGTGGATGTTCGTCGGCGTCAACGGCGTCGGCAAGACCACCACTATTGGCAAGCTCGCTAAGCAGCAGGTTGATGCTGGGCGCTCTGTGCTGCTCGCCGCAGGCGACACGTTCCGTGCGGCTGCAGCCGAGCAGCTCACGGCATGGGCCGAGCGTTCCGATGTCGA
This sequence comes from Candidatus Ilumatobacter herschelensis, assembly GCA_963926495.1. Classification (GTDB taxonomy): domain Bacteria; phylum Actinomycetota; class Acidimicrobiia; order Acidimicrobiales; family Ilumatobacteraceae; genus Ilumatobacter_A; species Ilumatobacter_A herschelensis. The sequence goes on along the minus strand of CAWUXP010000131.1, from coordinate 2,082 downwards.
CATCGTACGGGGTGCCGAAGGAGCCGACCCCAGCTCGGTCATCTTCGATGGCGTCGAAAAAGCTGCCGCCAAAAAGATCGAACTCGTCATGGCCGACACCGCCGGCCGGCTGCACACCAAAAGCAACCTGATGGACGAACTCGGCAAAGTCCGCCGTGTCGCTGAAAAGGGTGCAGGCACGGTCACCGAAACACTGCTCGTTATCGATGCGACCACCGGTCAGAACGGCCTCACACAGGCACGAGAGTTCGGCGAGGTCACCAACGTCACGGGCGTCGTGCTGACCAAGCTCGACGGCTCGGCCAAAGGCGGGATCGTGTTCGCAATCGAGACCGAACTCGGTATCCCGGTGAAGCTCGTCGGCATCGGTGAGACGATCGGCGACCTGATCGACTTCGACCCCGAAGAGTTCGTCTCGGCGTTGTTCGAGCGCTGAAGCTGCCGGTCGGGGAACCGGTTGCCCGATAACGTATCTGTCGATGTTCGACAATCTCTCCAACCGCCTCGAAGGCATCATCACCAAGGTCCGGGGCAAGGGCCGCCTCACTGAGTCAGACGTTGATGAGGTGATGAAGGAGATCCGAACGGCGCTCCTCGAAGCTGACGTCAACTTGACGGTCGTCCGCTCGATCTGTAACCGCATTCGCGAGCACGCCATTGGCGCCACGCGATCGACGGCGCTCGACCCCGGCCAGCAGGTCGTCAAGGCAGTCAACGACGAGTTGACCCGTGCGCTCGGTGGCGAAACGCTCACCATCACCTACGCGTCTAAGCCGCCGACCGTCGTGCTGATGGCCGGTTTGCAGGGCTCCGGTAAAACCACGAACTCGGCCAAGCTTGCCGCGTGGTTCAAGGCGCAGGGGCGCAACCCGATGATGATCGGTGCTGACCTGCAGCGCCCAGCAGCGGTTGAGCAGCTCCGCACACTCGGCCGTCAGATCGATGTGCCGGTTTTCTCCGACCCGGAGGATCCGATCCGCTCGGCAGCGAAAGGCCTCGAAGAGGCCAAGCGTTTGGGTCGCGACGTTGTCATCGTGGACACCGCAGGCCGTCTGTCGATCGATACCGAGATGATGGAGCAGGTTCGCCTCATTTCTGGCGCGGTCAAGCCTGACTACACGTTCCTCGTCATCGATGCAATGACCGGTCAGGATGCAGTCCAGACCGCCGAGGCATTCCACAACACGCTCCAAATCGACGGCGTCATCATGTCGAAAATGGACGGCGACGCGCGCGGTGGTGCTGCGTTGTCGGTCAAGGAAGTCATCGGCCGACCGATCGCCTTCGCGTCGACGGGGGAGAAGCTCGACGAGTTCGAGCAGTTCCACCCCGACCGCATGGCAAGCCGAATTTTGGGCATGGGCGACATGCTCACGCTCATCGAGCAGGCCGAAAAGGCGTTCACCGAAGATCAGGCCCAGGCAGCGGCGACGAAGTTGATGGAGGGACAGTTCACCCTTGACGACTTCCTCGAGCAGATGCAGGCGCTCAAGAAGATGGGGTCGCTCGGCGGGTTGATGGGCATGATGCCCGGCATGCCGAAGGAGCTGAAGAACGCCAAGATCGATGACGACGATCTGAAGCCGATCGAAGCAATCATCACATCGATGACACCCGAAGAGCGCACCTTCCCGACGATCATCCAGGGCACCCGTCGCGCGCGCATCGCTGCTGGCTCCGGGACCACTGTGGCCGACGTCAACCGGCTGGTCAAGCAGTTCGGCGAGATGCAGAAGATGATGAAGAAGATGGGCATGGTCGGCAGACCCGGCAAGGGTAAGAAGGGAAAGAAGGGCAAGGGTGGTCAGAAGATGCCCAAGGGTTTGCCGCTCGGTTTCAATCCAGCAGCCGCTGGTTTCGATATCCCTGGGCTCCCTGGCAACCCCGGGATGCCCGGTATCCCCAACTTCCCCCGCTGACTCAGTCGGCCAGATGGTGGATGTGATCCTTGTCCCGCGTGGGAAGGCGCCCTGGCGCCGTTAGTCTTTCGTCGTTCTCAATTTCTCGAACACGTACTCTGGAGTGACGATCAAAGATGGCAGTCAAGCTGCGGCTCACACGTATTGGCAAGAAGAAGCAACC
>CAWUXP010000130.1:0-5001 GCA_963926495.1 Candidatus Ilumatobacter herschelensis | reverse complement strand
CGGTGATCACCGCAACGCCAGCGGGTGAGACCCACATGTTGCCGTTGGCGATGCTCAGCGATCTGTTGCGGCTGGAGGGATGGGACGTCTCCGATCTGGGCACCAACCTCCCCGCCAAGTCTTTGGGGCTGCTTGTTGCCGGCACTCCAGATGTGGTGGCGGTCGGGATCTCGGTCTCGTCAGAAGGCTGTCTCGCGCAGCTCACCGAGTCATGCGCGGCAGTGCGTGCGGCAGCGCCGAAGTTGCTGGTTGTCGCTGGCGGCCAAGCAATTCGCGACGACGAGCACGCTCGATCACTGGGTGCGGACAGTGCGGCGTCGAGTTCCCAACAGATGAGTCTGCTGATCGAAACGCATCTGGCGACCCTGCAAAAACAACCGATCTGACATCGCCGTACTCGGTCTTGTGTTATCGAACACACGTTCGATAACATGTTGAAATGGACGTTGCGGTACGAGACATTAACGATGATGTGCCTGGCGATATCGCTGGCGAGCGGGGTAACGATGTCGCGGCACTGGTCCAAGCGCCGCCGCTGACGTCGGTGTTGGCGGCACTCGGTGACCGAGTTGCGCCGGTGTTGATGGCTCGTGAACGGGCGTTGCCGGTTGCTGGGCATGTCACCAGACTCTTTTCCGAAGGTGGGTTGGTGCGTGGCCGTGTCTTGTCGTGCCGTGGCATGGCTGCCACGTCAGCATCACTCGACCTGGTTGCTGCTGCGGTGGCAGCAGGGTCGTGGCTGGCAGTGATCGACGTGCCCACGCTCGGCCTCGATGCAGCCAGCGAGCTCGGGGTGCCGCTCGAACGCATTGTCGCGATCGACACATCTCTGGGCGAGAAGGCCACCGAAGCCAATGTCGCCGAACGCGCAGCCCGGTGGGCCGACGTGGTTGCCGCTGCTGCCGATGGATTCGAAGTGATGCTCACACGCGTACCGGCCGAGGTCAGGGCCAGCACGGTACGCAAGGTCGCCGCCCGTTTGCAGCAGCGTGGGGTCGTCATGCTGGTACTCGGTGACCCAGGGCCGTTGGTGTGTGACGGAGTGATCGACACCACTGAGCAGGTCTGGTCGGGTGTGGGTGCCGGGTGGGGGCACCTGCAGCAGCGGACGATTGAGATGTCGGTATCGGGGCGCCGGGTGCCGGGCCGTCGATGTATCTCGCTGGCGTTGCCATTCGGTGCTGAGGTCACACCGAGCAAACGAGACGCAGAAGATGTTGTCGGCAACTGGCCGCCATTGCTCTCTGCGGTGAGCTGATCATGGGTGGTCCGCTGACGCGCATGGTCACGGTGTGGCTGCCTGACTGGCCAGCGGTCGCTGCCGGGTTTCGCCCCGAACAGTTGGCCGCAGTGATGCACGCCAACCGGGTGGTGGCGCGCACTGCCGCTGCTGCCGCCGAAGGGGTGGTGATCGGGCAACGCCGCCGGCAGGCGCAGCGGCGCTGCCCCGACATCGTTCTTACTGATCACGACGTTGCTCGCGATGCCCGCGAATTCGAGCCAGTGGTGCGCGCTGTTGCTGAGTTCTCGCCGCGGCTCGATGTGGTCGAAGCAGGCTGGGTCAGCCTGGCAGCACGTGGCCCGTCGCGATACTTTGGCGGCGATGCGGAACTGTCGAATGTGCTGCTCGAAGCCATTGGTAGCGCGGTGGGTGCCACGGGAGCGGGGGTGTCCGTTGGCGTCGGTGTAGCTGATGGCCGGTTTGCATCGGGCGTGGCGGCGCGGCTGTCGGTGCGGCGGTGCTCTCCGGTCCTGGTCGAAGCTGGCGGGTCAGCAGCCTTCTGTGCGCCATTGCCGATCGGTTGGCTGCAGACGTTGGGGGAGTCCGACCCCGAGATGATCGACCTGTTCATCCGGCTCGGCCTGCGTCGGCTCGGTGACCTAGCTGCGCTCACGACCAGCGATGTGCTCGGGCGTTTCGGTCACCCCGGTGTGCACGCACATCGGTTGGCATCGGGTACCGATTATCGCCCGTCGAGCACCACCGATCCGTCGCCGGAACGTCGGCTCGATCACGTGCTCGACGACCCGGTTGCTCAGGCGGAGGCAGTGGTCTTCGTCGCCAAGCAGTTGGCTGACGAGTTGGCGCAAGCTCTATCGGCCGAGGGGCGCGTGTGTACTCGGCTGGTTGTGCAGCTTGAGACCGAGCACAGTGAGCGATCTGAACGTTCGTGGTTCCGCTCGGCAGGGCTGAACGCTGCAGCGATGGTCGAGCGTGTCCGTTGGCAACTCGATGCGTGGATCAACCTGCCGCGGGGGAGTGATCAGGAGATCACCGGCGGTATTGCGCTCATCAGGCTCACGCCCGACGAGGTGCGCGCTGACGTCGGGAGCCAGCTCGGGTTGTGGGGTGGCCAGTCCGAGGCTGACCGGCAGGCAGCGCGAAGTATTGCCCGACTGACCATGCTCACCTCTGGTGAAGCAGTCACGGTGCCGGTGTGGAATGGCGGTCGGCTGCCGGCTGATCGCTATCGCTGGGTGTCGGCATCGATGGTCGATCTTGATCAACGGCAGCGGGCGACGTCGGCTGCCGGGACAGGAAGTGGACCAGTAGGTCCCTGGCCGGGCTCGCTTCCGTCACCGTCGCCAGCCACAGTGTTCGCCGAGCCACATCCGGTCGAAGTCTTTGACGAGACGGGGCAGCCGGTCAAGGTCAGTGGGCGCGGAGCGGTGTCAGCCAGCCCTGCTCGGTTCAGGCTGCTCACTGGCGACGAAGCGTCGGGGTGGCGGCGCGGGCGGTTGCGACAGGTCATTGCGTGGGCTGGCCCGTGGCCGATCGAGGAGCGCTGGTGGGAGCCCGAACGGCATCGCCGATTGGCCCGGTTCCAGATGGTCACCGACGATCAGCGCAGCTATCTGGTCATTGCCGAACATCAACGTTGGTGGATCAGTGCCCTCTACGACTGAGCGGTCAGATTCGCCATAGATCACCTGATTCCGAAAGTTAGATGCTGGCCAGAGCCGTCTCTGTCGGGTTGTAGTGGGTCATTCTTGTAATGGGTCGTTCTTGAGAGGTGCTGGTCGTAGCCGTCATGTTCGAATCGGCATCGTGCGGGGCACCCGTCTCTTTGGAGAGATCAGCCAGCGGCGACCGCGAGGGGCATTTCGTTGGCGAGGGGCATTTCGATGGTGTCGGTGATGTCGCTGGCGAGTCGGAAGCCCACACCGCGGACGGTGTGGATCACCTTGGTGCCGGGTGCTGCTTGGTCGAGCTTGCGGCGCAGGTTAGACAGGTGCACGTCCACGACATGGCTGTCACCAACCCAGCGCGGGCCCCAGACGGAATCAAGAAGTTCATCACGTGTGCACACTTCGGTGGGGCGAAGGCAGAGCTGCTCAAGCAGCGAGAACTCAATGCGAGTGGTCTGCGCTTCTTCATCATCAACCCGGACTTCGCGGCGGCCAAGGTCGATGGTGAGCGGGCCGAAGACGAGCGATGCGGGGCTGACACTCTCGACACGTTGCTGCAACTGGCGCGGTCGGCGGAGCATCGCGTTGCAACGGGCAGCGAGTTCATCGACATGAAGGGGAGTGGAAATGGCATCGTCGGCACCGGACTGCAGCACGGCGGCGCGCACGCGGTGCTCGCCTTCGCCAGCAAGGCATATGAGGTACTGCTCGGTCGAGTTGCGGAGCTGTTCGAACAGCGGCCGGCCATCTGGGGCCAGGAGGCGCGAGTCGACGACCAGCACATCGGGGGAGAACGATTGAGCAACCAGTATGGCTGCTTCGGCGTCGGTCGGTGCGCTCACACAGAAGCCTGAGGAGCGCAGACCAGCAACAGCGGCCCGCCGCAGGTCGGGATCAGATACCGCAATCAGGATGCGAGGTGCGAGATTGATTTCTTGGTCCATAGTTGTTTCCTCCGCAAGGAGTGGTCCGCCGGCCAGGTTGGAATGCAGTGAGCTGTGAAATGGGGATATGCCACGTAGAGCGGTAGCACGTTCGTTGTAGCGTTCAGTGATGTATCGGTTCAAACTGTCTGGAACTCAAGAAGAAGTTGAAAATAAAATTTCATCGATGTGATTTGGATCGGTCAGAGCAACAGCCAACAATGAAGTGTATGTCGCTCGATGTGCTTGCCCGATTGCGATCCGACGTGGTAGCGCGTGTTGCGGTGGATGAACGTGAACAGGTGTCGGTCAGACGGTTCGTCGAGACGTTCGACCAGCTCAGCGACCCGCTGTCCCAGAAATCCGATCCGATTCACGTCACCGGTTCAGCGCTGGTGGTCGGCCCGCGCGGCGTGATCTTGTTGAAGCACAAGCGGCTTGGCTTCTGGCTCCAGCCAGGCGGACACATCGACCCGGGGGAGACGCCATGGGCGGCCGCACTCCGTGAGACGTGCGAAGAAACTGGGCTCGATGTCGCCTTCCTCGACCCGCTCGACGCCGAAGGTGTACCGCCCCTTGTGCACGTTGATGTGCATGCTGGTGGTCGAGGGCACACCCATCTCGACGTGCGCTACCTGATCGATGGTGGCGCTGCCGACCCAACACCGCCGGCGGGGGAGAGCCAAGAGATCGATTGGTTCGAGTGGGATGCCGCAGTCGAACGTGCTGATCCGGGTCTTGAAGGGATCTTGCGATATCTTCAAGCCAGATTTGAATCCACGTTCGACTTGCAAGAATAGAACACGTGTTCGATACTTGACAGGATGGGGTTCAACAACCCGTCCTGGTCATGGCGCGAACTCGAAGCAACACTGTCGGGTCAGCCGCCATCATCAGGGCCGCAGCAACACAGTACGAAGCCGATCAACCGAGATGGTCGCGCGCCGGGAAGCCCATCGTGGAATGCCGGTGGCGACAGTCCGGCCTGGAGCCGCAAACGGCAGCCATTCGAAGCACCTGATGGGTTGCACGACCCGATGTCGAATGCAGATGTTGTTCCGTACGCAGAGCTGCACTGTCATTCAAATTTCTCGTTTCTCGATGGTGCTTCTCATCCGGAAGAACTCGCCACCGAGGCAGCTCGGCTCGGGCTCACAGCGTTGGCACT
>CAWUXP010000129.1:0-7276 GCA_963926495.1 Candidatus Ilumatobacter herschelensis | reverse complement strand
AGAGCCCGGGCAGCGTGAGTAAGAAGACGTTGGCGCTTGTCATTGGCGAAAGCCCGGGAGCCAGCAAACTGACGAAAGCCGAGTCGCTTGGTGTGCCAATCGTCGAAGCAGATGGTTTTGCAGCGCTGCTGGAGACTGGCGTAGTGCCAGGAGTAGCAGCGGAGTCGCTTGAGTCCGAGGGCGACTCCGAATAGGTCAAACGACGACGAACGACCAGTTGTACGACTTGGCGTTCTCTCGACCCTCGTCGAGCCGCCAGTACACGACGCGTGCCGTATGGCGACCCTGCGTCAGCTCGGTGATTGCTGCATTCTCGTTGGGGATGAATGAAATGACGGCATTGCCTGGGTCGAAGATGGCTGTCGGCGGCAGTGCGATCTGCTCGCCAGGTTGGGCTTCGAGCTGGCCGATATTTGTCGTTTCGAGTTCGATGCCGTCGAGGATGAGCACCGCTTCGTAGCCGAATTCGAGGTTCACCGCCACGCGTTCCTGCTGGAGAACCTGCACGGCGTTCTCGACGGGTGAAACTGATTCGATAGCCAGCGGCCGCTCGACGCCTTCGTCGCCCGTGATCGCCGTGAAGAACCCCCAGACGATAAGGGCGAGCCCAGCAGCGATGACAAAACTCGCGGCCAGCAAGCCACGGTCGGGGCGCCTGCGGCGCGGCGCAGTGCTCGTTTGCTCGACGTTGTCGGCCGGCAACACAGCGTCAGCCTGATCAGCATCGGATGTGTCGATGTCTGTCACCTGCTCAGTATGCCGGACCAAAGTGCCCGCACGGCGGTGACAGCCGGTGCCTGGCGCCACTCGGTCGAGTGGAAGCGGTAGATTTCACCCGCTATGGCAGGCAATGATTTCGATGCAGATGATGCTGTCGACAACAGCAGGTTGACAGGCAGCGGCCTGGTGGGCTGCGTGCTTGCTGACCGGTACCGCATTGCCGAGGTGGTCTCGACTGGCGCGAACACGATCATCGCGAACGCCTTCGACATCGAAGCCAATCAGCCCGTCACCTTCAAGATTGTGCGCCCCGAACTTGCGGGATCCGAAGAATTCCGCCGCGATTTCCGCAAGCAGGCCGAACTCGCCACCGCACTGAGTCATCCGAACATTGCCCAGGTGCTCGACTGGGGCGACGTCGATATCGACGGCGAATCGGCGCTTTTCTGGGTGGTCGAATACCTCAGCGGCGGCAGTCTGCGTGATCTTTTCGACCGGGGTCGTCTCCTCGAGCCGTCTCAGGCGCTGGTGGTCGGGCTCGAAGCCTGCCGAGCGCTCGACGCAGCGCACCAACGCGGGATCGCCCACACAGAGGTGACCCCATCGAAGCTGGTGTTCGGCGAAGACCGTCGCGTTCGAATTGTCGATTTCGCCATGGCAGAGCTAATCGGGCGCAGCGCCTGGGACGAACCGGCCACCGTCGCCACGCACGTTGCCCGCTACGCCTCGCCTGAACAGGCGCTCCGCGTTGAGGTTGGTCCGAAGACCGACGTGTACTCGCTTGCCCTGTCGCTACTCGAAGCCGTCACCGGCTCAGTCCCGTTCTCAGCCGACTCGACAGTCGCGACGCTGGTCGCCCGAGTTGGCAAGCTGATGCCGGTGTCCGCCGACCTTGGCTCGCTCGCCGCAGTGCTCGAACGTGCAGGGCGACCGGAAGCTGATGATCGTTTTTCGGCCGCCGAGTTCGGTCGAGGATTGGTCGCTGCAGCTGAAACGTTGCCTCGGCCAGAGCCGATTCCGATCGTTGCGGCCAACCTTTTTGACACGTCGACGATGCGCAGGCCCACAGATCCGACCGGCGGGTTCGAACGCCCCGCACTACCTCAGCCCGACGCCGCCGCCGCCGCATCTGACGTTTCGGCAGCGGACCGAGGCGCAGACTCCCGTGCTGACGTGCCGGCCCCCGATACAGCGTTGATCATCCTGTCTGATGTCGCTGCCCCTTCGTCCGGCTCGGTCGAGGTCGCAGTCGCAGTGTCGAGCGGGTTTGATCGCGCGCTTTCGGTTACTGAGGCCACGAGTCTGGCCACGGAGCAGATGCCGACTACCGCGGCAGCGCCGGCCACCGAACAGATGCCGATCACGCAGTTCGCGGCCGCCCCGGCGGCGGCAACGCTGTACGACGACGAACGGCCGAAGCGGCGAGTTGGGGCAATCATCACGTTGTCGCTGTTCGTCTTTGCTGGGCTCGCAGCGGTTGCGTTCGCGGCGTTCTTCCTACTCCGAACCAAGTCTTACGAAGTTCCCGAACTCTCTGGCTTTGACGAAGCGGTTGTGCGGAATGAGATTGCGGGCAACAACTGGCTGGTCCTCGAGGAGCGGGAACGCAGCGACGAAGAGCCCGATGCTGGCCAAGTGATTCGGACCTTCCCCGCAGCGGGTGCGGTCTTGGAAGAAGGCGATGAATTCCGTATTTACATCAGTACGGGGCCGCTCTTGCGCGTGCTCCCCGAGTTGTCCGAACTGTCGATTGCCGATGCTCAGGCGCGGCTTGCAGCGATTCAGCTCACGAGTTTTGCTGATGCCGAAGTCTTCGATGAAACGCGCGCGATTGGCACGGTGCTCGCCTGGCGAGTCGTTGGTGCTGCAGCGCAAGTCGCTGGCGGCGAAGTTCCTCCTGGAACAAGCATTGCGCTCACGACGTCCAAGGGCCCTGCGCCGCGCGCCGTGCCGAACGTTATTGGCTTAACGTTGGAAGACGCCCAGGTTGCAGCAGCGGCCGTACAGCTCAGTGTGGTCGCCGGAGAGGACGTGTTCAGTGACGACGTGCCCGTCAGCATCATCGTGAGTCAAGACACAGCCGCCGATAGCGAATTACCGCGTGACGGATCGTTTGCCGTGGTGCGCTCAAAGGGCCCCGACCTCATCGCCCTGCCCGAATTGGACGGACTGTCGTTCACCGATGCACAAAACGCACTCATCGACGCTGGGTTCACCATTGGCAGTTTGCTCGGCACGACCGAGGGCGCATTCGAGTCGATCAGCATCTCAGCTGACCCCGTTGGCGATCTGTATCGGCGTGGCACCGCAGTCGATCTGATTTTCCTGTAAGTCGAGCGAGTCCCCAAGGCCAACTACGTTCGGTCGAGGGCGCCGTCGGCGAGAGATCGCGAAATGATCCGTGCTGCCGCCGATGCCGCTCGACGTGGTCCTCGATGGCACACGTGAGCTCTTCGAGAAAACCTGAGTCCGCTCGCGCGCTGAAAGGCAACGACCTTCGACGATCTCCGGGACGTCTTCCTGCTGTGCCACCGTGGTGTTCCGCCGGGAAGCCAGCCGATTTTTGCCGCTGTGCCGTTTCGTTTCGTTCGAGCCGGAATCACTATGTTCGCGGGTGCTGTCCGGCGTTGGTGCCGGGCCGAACGACAGTGGGAGAATTAATGGCTTCGCTCGACGGACGTGTGGTGATCATTACCGGTGCTGGGCGTGGGATTGGCCGCGAACATGCGCTGTTCTTCGCTCAAGAGGGTGCCCACCTCATCGTGAACGATCGCGGTGGTGCGAACGACGGGTCGGGTGACGACACGACACCTGCCGAAGAAGTCGCAGCCGAAGTCCGAGCACTGGGCGGCCAAGCGATTGCCAACACCGACGATGTGTCCACCTGGTCGGGTGCCGAGCAGATGGTCGCAACGGCAATCGAAGTCTTCGGCGATGTGGACGTCGTTGTCAATAACGCTGGCATCCTCCGTGACCGCACGCTGGCCAACATGACCGAAGAGGAGTGGGACTCCGTGATTGCCGTCCACCTCAAAGGTCATTTCGCGCCAACCCGCCACGCCGCTGCGTATTGGCGTACTGAGCACAAGGCCGGGCGTGGCAAGCGTCGCAATCTGGTCCACACGTCGAGCACGTCGGGGTTGTTTGCGAACCCCGGGCAGGCCAACTATGGCGCTGCCAAGTCAGGTATTGCCACGATGAGTCAGATTGCTGCCAAAGAACTGCAGCGCTACGACGTTGTCAGCAACTGCATCGCGCCGGGTGCGCGTACTCGTCTCACACTGGCGACGCCGGGCCTCGAAGACATCATGGCAGCACCTGATGCTGGCTTCGACAACTGGGACCCTGCGAACGTTTCGCCGCTGGTGGCCTACCTGAGCACCGAAAGCTGCCCGTTTACCGGCGAGACCTTCTACGTAAAGGGTGGAGTCGTGAAGCGTGTGAAGTCGTGGGAGATGGCTGACCGGATCGAAAAGTCCGGTGCGTGGACCGTCAACGAACTGGCGGACGCCATGGCACCGATGACGCAGACACCGCCCGTCGTGGCCGATATGAACTAACAGGCGCTTACGGCGCCGGCTGCTATCCGGCTGCGGGGGCTGGCGCGGTGATGTCGATGATTTCCTGAGCGATTTGGTCGGAGAAGTCGTTTGCCGGGATTGCAGTTTGCAACGCCATCATCTTCATCATGTCGCCTTGGACCTTGATCTTGCCGGCCATAAAGGCCTGCATGGCAACGGTCTGGTCCTGCTCGACGAATAACGCCTGGGCGGTTGCGTAGTCGGTGCTGACGGTGGCGTCGGGATTTTCGAGCACTCCGAGCTCGAGCTGCAGCGCACCGGTCGAGGTATCGAAGTACGCATCGACCTGGCCGTCGCCGAAGGGCACCTCGATGATCGAGAGGTTGATCTTGATGCTAGCGATCACCTCGGGCACCTGATCGGCGTACTTCTCACGAATCGATTGTGCGGCGGTCATCCAGTCTTCACTCAAGAACGCATGGGTCATGAAGAACACGATACCTGTGACCTGCGCCGCAGGGCGAAACGCGGGCCGATGGGCCAACTGCGTCAGACTGCTCTAATGATTCGACGGGCCATCCAGGTTCTGTTTGCAGCGACGCTGATTGCGTCGAGTTGCTCGACTGGTACTGACTCCGACGAAGACAAGATCGACGAAACGTCGGAGGCCGTTGATGCCCCGGCAATGGCCGGTCCCGCCGCACTCGATGAAGACGCGCAGGCAACTCTTGCTGAGCTCGAGGCGAATGGCTTCTGCGATCCAGCCGACATCGAAGACGGAGGCGTCGTCACGGCTATGCACTTCGTTGTCGATGGTCAGGTGCAGCCGCCCTGCTCAGGCGAGGTCGACCCCCGCCTCGATGCAGCCTGGACCGCAATGGCCGACGTGACGCCGGTAGCACTCCTTGCCGACATTTCGCTCGTGGCAGGTTTTGAAGGTTGCGACACCTGCGACACGCTCGCGTTCGTCACAACCCTCGACGAGGCAGCCGAGTTCTTCGTGATGGCGATCGACGTCCAGGCCGGCGTTGACGACCTCAACGAGCTCGCCCTGACCATGCAGCACGAGTTGACGCACGTGTTTACCCAAGACCCGGAGACCCAGCTCGACATTTCGATCGGCGTCGAGGACTGCGCCACGTATTACAACGGAACCGGTTGCTTCCGGGAGGGCTCCTACGCCTGGGAGTGGATCCAGCAGTTCTGGGACGCTGAGGCGTTGGCGACCATCCCCGAAGACGGTGGGGTGAACGAGGAGGCAGGCGAAGCGCGCTGCGTGATCGACGCTCCGTACACCGGCTCCTATGGCGCCAGTAACCCTGAAGAGGACATTGCCGAGGTGTTCTCGGCCTACGTGTTCGACGTCGAGGTCAGCACAGCTCTCGACGCGAAGCTTGCATTCTTTGACGAGTATCGCGAGTTCCGCGAAGTGCGTGAACGCGCCGAGGAGCTCGGGCGCCATGCAGCCGAGTACTCATTCGAGAACTGCTAGCCGACCGAGATTTGCCGATGGAAGTCGTGACCCGGGAGCAACCGGGTCAGGCGGGGGTGGTCGCCGTGGTGACCTGGTCGAGGAAAAGCTGGTCGATGTCGAACCCGAGGCCGGCTGATCGAGGGACCGTCACCTGGCCGTCGTGGATCGTGATGGGGTCCGTCACGATGTCTTGTGCGTAGAAGCGGGTCGAGGCGCTGATGTCGCCTGGCAGTGTGAAACCGGGGAGCGACGCGAGGACCGCGTTGGCGGCTCGTCCAATGCCCGTTTCGAGCATCCCGCCGCACCACACCGGGATCCCGGCGCTCACACACAGGTCGTGAATCCGGACCGCTTCGAGATAGCCCCCGACTCGGCCGGGCTTGATGTTCGCTATCTCGCAGGCGCCCAAGGCAATGGCATCGGCGGTCCCTGCAGCTGAAACGAGCGACTCATCGAGGCAGATCGGTGTTTCGACCTCGGCGGCCAAGTGAGCGTGGCCGATGATGTCGGCCTCGGGCAAGGGCTGCTCGATGAGCAGCAGGTCGTAGGCGTCAAGGCGTGCGAGATGTGCGCCATCGGTCCGTCGGTATGCCGTGTTGGCATCGACTTGCAAGGGCGTGTCGGAGCCGATGAGGTCGCGCACCGCAGCGACATGTTCGATGTCGGAGCCTGGCTCGATCTTCAGCTTGATGCGAACGTAGCCGTCGTCGATGTAGCCCTGCACAGTCGTCAACAACGCGTCGACGGTGTCGTGAATGCCGACGCTGACGCCGCTCGGGATCGTGAGCGCAGTCGCACCGAGGAAGTCGGCAAAAGAGGTGCCCGCCGACCGGAGTTGGGCATCGAGGATCGCCATCTCAATTGCGCCCTTCGCCATTGGATGGCCGTGAAAGTGGGCCATTGCTCGGGTCGCTCCGGCAGCATCGATCGGGCCCGCGTTGCGGACAGCTGGAATGAGATGCGACAGCATGACGTGCTGGGCTCCGTCGACGTACTCGGGTGAGTAGGTCGGCTTGGCGAGTGCAACGCATTCGCCCCAGCCCTCGGTGGTGGCGCCGTCGCTGTCGATGAGCTCGACATGCACCAGGAGGAGGTCGCGGTCGGTCTCAACGCCGAAGCTGGTGCGGAACGGTGCAACGAGGGGGAGGGCGATGCGGCGGAGCTCGATGGCCCCGAGTGTGAAAGTCGGTGCACTATTCATGATGTCACCACGTAATCGCCGTCACGAGTGAAACCCACGATCTGCGAACCAGACGTGAGTGCCTCGGTCAAAGCGGATCGTGTGGATCCGCGCCATCGGGCGACTTCGTTTGGGTCGGTTCGACGCAGTGCAACGATGTCGTCTGGCGTCGGGATCAAGGTGATGCCAGGCTGGTCAAGGTATGCAGAGCCGTCACGGGGCGCAGCGTTGGGATCGGTTGCAGTCGACCACGCCATCAGTAAACGGTCGGAGTCGTCGCCGGCGTTGATCGCATCGGTCATCGTCCCGTAGAAGTGCGGCAGGTACTCGTGGACCTCCGCTCCGAGGATCGCGATGTTGAACCAGGCGTTGCGCCGGACG
>CAWUXP010000128.1:0-2992 GCA_963926495.1 Candidatus Ilumatobacter herschelensis | reverse complement strand
TGTGGCCGGCGACATGGTGATGGCCGCGCTGGTCGATGCCGGTGCTGACACCGACACGATCGCCGACACGATCGCCGGGCTCGGCGTCGATGGCTACGCGATGTTCTTTGAGCGCGTCCAGCGATGCGGGGTCGGCGCGACATGGGCAAACATCGTCACGCACGACGAGCTGCACGCACACGACAGTGAGCACTCAGGAGAGGTCGCGCCGCATGTCCATCGCCCTGCGAGCGAGATCTTGGCACTCCTCGACACAGCCGACCTGCCCGACCGGGTGCGGGCGCGGGCGCGCTCCGTCTTCGAACGGTTGGCTGCAGTCGAAGGTGCGATTCACGGCATCGATCCGGCCGACGTCGAGCTGCACGAGGTGGGCGCGCTCGACTCGATCATCGACGTCGTCGGCGTCTGCGCCGCGCTCGAATCGTTGGGCATCGAACGTGTCGTGTGCTCGTCGATTGGCCTCGGCAGCGGCATCGTGCAAACAGCACACGGAGCGCTCCCCCACCCGGCCCCGGCAACAATCGCGCTACTCACCGAGGCTCGCGCCCTGACGCACGGCTTACCGATGACGCTCGAAACCGCGACGCCGACAGGTGCTGCATTAATGACGACCTTGGCCGCCGAGTTCGGCCCGATGCCCTCCGGAACTCCACGTAGCGTCGGCTACGGGGCGGGAACCGCCGACCCGCCCGGACGCGCCAACGTCGTCCAAGTCACGATCGTCGACGCCGCGGCGTCGCTCGGTGCTGGCGATGGCGCCCCAATCGTGCAGCTCGACGTGAACGTCGACGATGTGTCTGGCGAGGTCATTGCGCACACCATCGATCGGCTCCTCGCCGCGGGCGCGCACGATGCGTGGGCGACCCCGATCGTCATGAAGAAGGGCCGCCCCGCCCACACCGTCAGCGCGTTGTGCGAGCCAACGATGCGCGACGCTGTGCGCGACGTGCTGGTCAGTGAAACCGGTTCGCTCGGTGTGCGTGCCACCTCGCTCGTGCGTTGGCCTCAGCAGCGTGCAATGACGAGTGTCGAGATCGACGGCCACACCATCGGGCTCAAAGTCGCGGCCCATCGCACCAAGGTCGAGTTCGACGACGCCGCGCGCGCTGCCGATGCACTCGGCATCCCGGTCCGCATCGTGATCGAACGCGCCCTAGCGGCCGCCGAACACCTCGCTCACTGATCAGGACCATCTGATGGGCGCGGTCTCGGTGAGCCACCTCGAGTGGCGTCTGCCCAGTGGCGATGAGCTACTCGACGACATCAGTTTCACCATCGGTAACGGTGATCGTGTTGCGCTGGTCGGGGCAAACGGTGTCGGCAAGACCACGCTCCTTCGACTGATCACCGGTGAACTCACACCCACCGCCGGCACGATCAGTATCGACGGCCAACTCGGTGTGATGCACCAACTGGTCGGCACCGCCGAACACCCCGCAACGACGGTTCGCGAGCTCCTCCTGTCAATCGCTCCGACCCGACTCAGCGGTGCAGCAGCCAGGCTCGCTGCCGCCGAGGCGACCCTCGCAACCGACGACGGCATGGCGTATGCCGAAGCAATCGCGGCGTGGGGCGATGTTGGTGGCTATGACGCCGAGGTGCTGTGGAACGAGTGCACGACACGAGCCTTCGGTGAATCTTTTGACGCAGTGGCCGATCGTCCGCTGCGCACCTTGAGTGGTGGCGAGCAGAAACGGCTCGCACTCGAAGCGTTGCTGCGGAGCGAGTTTGACGTGCTTGTGCTCGATGAGCCCGACAACTTTCTCGATGTGCCCGCAAAGCGCTGGCTCGAACAGCAGCTCAATGAGACTCGCAAGACCGTTGTCTACATCAGCCACGACCGTGAACTCCTCGCGGCGACCGCAACCAAGATCGTGACGATCGACCCGGCTGGAGCATGGACCCATGGCGGTTCGTTCGCGACGTATGCCGCGGCAAAAGAGCACCACGACAACGTTCGCTCCCACAACCGGGCCCTCTATGACACCGAGAAGCTGCGCCTCGCTGACTACGTCAAGCTGATGCGCCAGCGGACCTCGATGAGTGAAGCGTTTGCACCGAAGTTGAAGGCCGCCGAAACAAAGCTGCGGCACTTCGTTGAAAAGAACGAACGGCCGCCCGACGTGGCCGAGCAAGTGATCGATATTCAGCTGCGCGGCGCGCGTACCGGCAAGCGCGCTGTCATCTGTGAGGGGTTGGCGATCGAGGGGCTGACCGATCCGTTCGACGCCGAGCTTTGGTACGGCGAACGCGTTGCCGTGCTCGGCGGCAACGGTGTTGGTAAGAGCCACTTTCTCCGCCTCCTCGACTCGGCCTCTATGGATGGCGCTCCTGCGTCGGGTGCCGGCGCGGTGGCCCACAAGGGCGTGTGCCGGCTCGGCTCAGGTGTCGTTGCCGGGCTGTTCCACCAGACGCATGAGCATCCAGAGTGGAACGGACGCGAGCTGGTTGACATCTTGCACGACCACGACGTGGTGCTCAGCAAGGCAATGGGCATGCTGCGCCGCTACGAGCTGCAGCACGCGGCGCACCAGCTGTTCGAGACATTGTCGGGTGGCCAGCAGGCGCGATTCCAGATCCTGCTGCTCGAGCTTTCGGGCGCCACGCTGTTGTTGCTCGACGAGCCGACCGACAACCTCGACCTCGTGTCATCGGAGGCGCTGGAAGTCAGGCTCCAACAGTTCAACGTCACGGTGACCCACGACCGTTGGTTTCTGCGCAACTTTGATCGCTACCTCGTGTTCGGTGACGACTGCAACGTCAGTGACCACACGACGTTGCCGCCGACCTGGGCCGACTCACTCGACCAGCCAACCCGCCGTTCAGCGACTCAGATGGTCAGGAGTGCGGAGTTGATCCATTCGAGGATCTGATCGGCCGGTTGGCTCCCGCCCTTACGGGCGTTGACGGTGCCGTCAGCGTTCAGCATCACGGTGAATGGGAAGCCCGTGCCGCCGTAGAGCTGAATGGCTTCGGAGTCGGCCGTGTCGGC
>CAWUXP010000127.1:0-6539 GCA_963926495.1 Candidatus Ilumatobacter herschelensis | reverse complement strand
CGGCTTCGAGTACATCGAGCGTTGACGCCCTGATCGGTTCGAATTGTGGGTCGACGAAAAGCGTCGCTTCAGCAACAGCGTTGCGCTCGGTCACCCATGCCAATGCGTCGTCGCCCTCGACATCTTCCAACCACTGATGTGCGTCCATGAGGGCGACGGTACCGAGAGACACCGCTCAGATCCGAGTGTCATCGTGAAGATCCGAGTGTCAACGTGGTCTGGCACAACGTCGTATCTCTGCGCGACAGCGGGGCGGGTTCTACGCTGCGCGACATGTTCATTAATGGCGAGTGGGTCGAGGCAACATCGGGGCAAAGGTTCGAGGTGACCAACCCTGCAACGGGCGAGGTGGTCGACACGGTGCCAGATGGCGGTGCCGACGATGCCCGAGCTGCAGTCGCTGCAGCCGATGCGGCATTCGGTTCATGGTCGCAAACAACGGCGTACGAGCGCGCTGACTTGCTGTATCGCGCCTGGCAGTTGATGACCGAAAGGTCGAAAGAACTCGCTGAGCTGATGACGCGCGAGCAGGGCAAGCCGCTGAAGGCGTCGGCAGCCGAAGTGAAGTACGGCGCCGACTTTCTCCGCTGGTACGCCGAAGAAGCAAAGCGCGTGGCAGGGGAGTGGTTGCCGTCGGCGCGTGCCGATCAACGCTTCCTTGTCCTCAAGCAACCGGTCGGCGTCGTCGCTGCGATCACGCCCTGGAACTATCCGATCTCGATGCTGACCAGGAAGATGGGTCCGGCGCTCGCGGCAGGCTGCACGCTCGTGCTGAAAGCTGCGGAGGCAACGCCGCTCTGTGCTCGCGCGATCTTCCAGATATTCGCCGACGTCGGTGCTCCTGCCGGTGTCATCAACCTCGTAACAGCTCTGGACCCCAAGCCGATCGGCGAAGTGTTCTGTACGGACGAGCGCGTCCGCAAGTTGACGTTTACCGGGTCGACCGCGGTCGGCAAGATGCTTGCAGGGTCAGCAGCGAGCAACCTCAAACGCGTCTCCGTCGAGCTCGGTGGGCACGCGCCGTTCATCGTGTTCCCTGACGCCGATCCAGTGCACGCAGCGAAGGGCGCGGCAGCCTTGAAGTTCCTCAATTCGGGGCAGGCCTGCATTAGTCCGAACCGGCTATACGTGCACGAATCGGCGCACGACGCATTCGTTGACACGCTCATCGAGCGCGTCGGTCGTGTGCAGGCCGGGAACGGTATGGACGAGGGCGTCGGTGTCGGCCCGCTGATCAACGAAGCAGCGGTTGCCAAAGTTGCCAACCAGGTCGATGACGCACGAGCCAAGGGCGCCGAGGTGCCTGTCGGCGGTCAACGTCTCACCGGCGAAGCATTTGACCGTGGCCACTTCTATGCGCCGACCCTCGTCACTGGTGTCACCGAGGACATGTTGATCCGACGCGAAGAGACCTTCGGGCCCGTTGCCCCGGTCATCACCTACAGCGATGTCGACGAAGTGATCGCGATGGCCAACGACACCAACTATGGGCTCGCCGCCTACGTGTACACGCAGAACCTGTCGACGGCCATGCGGACGTTCGAACGCCTCCGGTTCGGGATCATTGGCATCAATGACGTCAACCCGACGTCGGCTGCTGCCCCGTTCGGCGGGATGGGTGATTCGGGCCTCGGTCGAGAAGGCGGCCACGAAGGCATTGCCGAATACCTCGAAGTGAAACTCGGCGGTTTTTCCATCTGACGAGCCAATATCTGGCCAGTTGAGGCCGAACGTGGCCAGGCGCTGACGTTGTATCTACGATAAGCGCATGACTGTGTTTGACCTCGACGCGATGATCGCTGACACCCGGACGTTGATCGAGATCGAATCGCCGTCGGGTGACCTTGCGCAACTCCAGAAGTCTGCCGTTGCCTTGGCTGCGATGATTGAGCGTCACCTCGGTGGAACATGTGCGCTCGTGGACTCGTCGAAGGGCCCGCATGTGCACTGGAAGGGTGGTGACGAGACGACGGTGATGTTGCTCGGCCACCACGACACCGTGTTCCCCATGGGCACGCTCGAACGGCTGCCTTTTGCTGTTACCGACGGCGTGATGACCGGGCCGGGCTGCTTCGACATGCTTGCCGGCATTGTCCAGGCGCTCCACGGGCTTGCATC
This sequence comes from Candidatus Ilumatobacter herschelensis, assembly GCA_963926495.1. Lineage (GTDB taxonomy): Bacteria > Actinomycetota > Acidimicrobiia > Acidimicrobiales > Ilumatobacteraceae > Ilumatobacter_A > Ilumatobacter_A herschelensis. Next base: position 4,421 of record CAWUXP010000127.1, on the reverse strand, counting down.
GCTCGACGATTGCTCGCACGTCGAGTTGCTGTTCAGCGCGGATGAAGAGATCGGGTCGCACGAGTCGCGTGCGTTCATCGAAGAGCGAGCGTTGGCGTGCGGCAACGTGTTGGTGCTCGAACCCTCAGCCGATGGCGGCGGCCTCAAGACCGGCCGGAAAGGTTGCGGCACCTTCGAAGTTGTGATCACTGGGCGAGCGAGCCATGCCGGCCTCGAACCAGAAAAGGGCATCAATGCGTTAGTTGAGGCATCGCATCAGGTGCTCGCGATCAACCAAATCGGCGATGCAAGCGTCGGCACGACCGTCACCCCAACAGTCGCCAGGGTCGGGAGCACCGACAACGTCGTGCCGGCTTACGGGCTGATCAAGGTCGACGCCCGCGTCGAGTCCGCTGACGAGAAGGCCCGGGTCGAAGCAGCTATGGCTGCACTCACGGCGCACGTCCAGGGAGCGTCTGTCGAAGTGAGCGGGCTCATCGGCCGCCCGCCGATGCCCGAGTCTGCTTCGGCATCCCTGTTCCCGATTGCTCAGCAGGTCTCTCCGGGAATCGAAGGCTGTGCCGTCGGTGGCGGCAGCGACGGCAATTTCACCGCAGCAATCGGCGTCCCGACACTCGACGGTCTCGGAGCTGTAGGCGGTGGGGCCCACGCCGACACCGAACACGTCATTGTCGCCACGATGCCCGAACGCGCCCGCCTTGTTGCCGGCATTGTCAACGCTCTCGCCCCTACCCGCTGACTTGCGCGCACACTGTGCCTGACACAGTGCGGGAGGTCAGCTATCGAGGGCTTTGGTGATGTCGCCCGACTCGAGGGTGCCAACGCTTTGGTACAGGCTGAGCTTGTTCCGAGTGTCGGTGATGTCGAGGTTGCGCATCGTGAGCTGACCGATGCGGTCGAGTGGGCCGAACGGCTGGTCTTCGACGCGCTCCATCGAGAGGCGGTCGGGCACGTAGGTGAGGTTGTCGGACACGGTGTTGAGGATCGAGTAGTCGTCGCCGCGGCGCAACCGCAGGGTGACTTCACCCGTCACGACCGAACCGATCCAACGCATCAGCGGCTCGCGCAGCATCAAGCTCTGCGGGTCGAACCAGCGGCCCTCGTAGAGCAGGCGGCCGAGGCGGCGGCCCATCGTGCGATAGTTCTCGATCGTGTTCTCATTGTGGATGCCGTTAACGAGGCGTTCGTAGCAGGCATGGAGAAGCGCCATCGCGGGGGCTTCATAGATGCCGCGGGACTTGGCCTCAATGATCCGATTCTCGATCTGATCGCTCATCCCGAGCCCGTGGCGGCCGCCGATCCGGTTTGCTTCATTGACCAACTCGACCTGTGAGTCGAAGCGTTCGCCGTTGATCGCAACCGGCCAGCCCTCTTCGAAGCGCACCGTGACATCTTCGGTCTCGATCGGGATGCTCTCGTTCCAGAACGGAACGCCCATAATTGGCGTGACGATCTCCATCGGCGTATCGAGTTCCTCGAGCGCCTTGGCCTCGTGGGTCGCACCCCAGATGTTGGCGTCGGTGGAGTACGCCTTTTCGACGGAGTCGCGGTACGGCAGGTTTCGTTCCTGCAAGAACTCGCTCATGCCCTGGCGTCCGCCGAGCTCGTCGACGAACGTGGGGTCGAGCCACGGCTTGTAGATGCGCAAGTTCTCGTTGACCAGCAACCCGTAGCGATAGAAGCGCTCGATGTCGTTGCCCTTGTACGTGGACCCGTCGCCCCAGATGTCGACGCCGTCGTCGGCCATTGCCCGCACGAGCAGCGTGCCGGTGACGGCGCGGCCCAGGGGAGTGGTGTTGAAGTAGGTCTTGCCACCGGAGCCGATGTGGAACGCACCACACTGAATGGCGATGAGGCCCTCGCGGACCAACTCGTCGCGACAATCGACGATGCGTGCTGCTTCGGCTCCGTATTGCTTAGCGCGTGCCGGAACACCCTCGAGATCGGGCTCGTCCGGCTGACCGAGGTCGGCGGTGTACGTGTAGGGAATGGCACCCCGTTCACGCATCCACGCCACTGCGGCTGATGTGTCGAGTCCGCCAGAGAAGGCAATGCCGACGCGTTCGCCAACGGGGAGCGACATGAGGACCTTGGCGTTGGATCCACCGGGGACCTGCTTGGCGTCAGACATGGGGGCCGACGATATCGCCGCGACTGCGTCGGCTCACGGACTGGCGCTGACGAACCCAGAAGTGGTTGCTCGGTAGGTGCCGGTGAATGCGCCGACCGAAATGAGAGCGACGCTGGCAGCGATCGCAAACTCGATCGCAGCCAATCCGCCCGATCGTGACATATCGAAGACGGCAATTAAGGCGACCCCAAACGAGCCGGCGAGGCTGATCAGAGCGACTCGCCGAAGGTTGTAGATCGCGGCGAGCCCGATGACGATTGGTAGCACGAACGGAATGATTCTGATCGTTACCGACTGCGGCTGAGCACGAGCGCCAAGCCACCACGTGCCGATGCCGATGTCCTGGCTGGTCTTCCAGACGGCGGCGAACGCGAAGAACGCAGCGGTCCACGCTGCGCCGAGCAGCATCTGCCAGCCCGCGGTCACCTGACCAGGGCGCGGCTGGGCTGGATGGGGCGCCGCTGTGCCGGAAATGGGAGGCGGTAGACTGGGGCGTGAGTCGGTCATGTTCGTCGCCTCTGCCACCGGGATGACTGTAGGCGCTGCAGCGCGGACTTCCCCGGCAGCTACCCTTCTGCCCGCATGACGAGCGAACAGGCCGGAGCATCCTTCAACAAGCTTTCGATCTTCTACCCGATGTGGAATGAGGAGGAGTACGTCGACCGTGCGCTCACCGCTGCGCGCCGGGCCTGTGCTGCGCTCATCGAGGCTGGCGACATCGACGACTACGAATTAATCATCGTCAACGACGCGTCGACTGACCGTACTGCCGAGATCGCTGACGCAATTGCAGCAGTCGACCCGCACGTCACGGTGATCCACCACCAGAAGAACCGCAAGCTCGGTGGGGCCATCAAGACCGGGTTCGCCGCGGCCACCGGCGACCTCATTCTTTACACCGACGCTGACCTGCCCTTTGACATGGCGGAATTGCCTCGCGCCGTGCGGCTGATGATCGACTACGACGCCGACATCATCAGCGCATACCGGTTTGATCGCACCGGCGAGGGCTACCTGCGCACTATTTACACCTTCTGGTACAACCTGCTGATCCGCACGCTCTTTGGAGTCAAGGCGCGCGACATCAACTTTGCCTTCAAGCTCTGCCGAGCCAAGGTCTTCGATCACGTCGAATTGCAGAGCGAAGGCTCGTTCATCGACGCCGAACTCGTCATTCGGGCGACTCGGCTCGGGTACGAGATGCTGCAATTCGGTGTCGACTACTTCCCGCGCACCCGTGGCGAGTCGACGCTCAGTTCGCCGGGGATTATCCTCACGATTCTCCGGGAGATGCGTGAGCTTCGAGGGGCCCTCGACGGCATCACGCCGGTCATCGACAAAAACTAACGGCAGAAAGAAACTGTGTCGAACGACGGGCCGCGCGACGGGCGCGGCTCGATTCCCATCGCTACATTTTGTAGTGAGGTTTGGGAGACATCCCGAACTTGCACAGAACATCCCGTCACTCATGAACGAAAATTCACGCCGACCGCGTCGCCCCGCTCGAGATCGCACGCCGAACCAGGCCGCCAGATGGCTGCCAGCCGTTGCAGCAGCCGGCCTACTCGGAGCGGTCGTGTTGGCGGGAGTCGCGCTCGGTGGCCGTGGCGACGATGACACTGCTGAGCGGCCCCCTGCTGACGCTGCATTCGTCGTCGATTCGTCAACGAGCGTGCTGCCGGTTCCGGAATTCATCCCTGGCGTGATCGGTTCGGTGGCAACGACCGCACCGGTCGTCAAGGTCCCGCTCGACCGCACCCTGTCGAAGGGGCTTGCCGGCGAAGACGTCAAGCGCGTGCAAGAACGGCTCACCGAACTTGGTTTCGTCCCGGGCCCGGCCGACGGCATCTATGGCGACCAGACCATCAAGGCGATCTGGGCCTACGAGAAGCTGGTCCTCGGAACCGCGAGCAACGCGCCAACCGGCAAGGTCACCCCCGACATGTGGGATCAACTGCAGGAGCCGTTCGTTATCCAGCCGCGCCGGCCAAATGCCACGCCGAACCACACCGAGGTGTACCTGCCCGAGCAGGTGCTGGCGATCTTTCACGACAACCAGCCAATGATGATCACCCACATGTCGAGCGGCAGCAACGAACAGTGGTGCGAAGAAGTCACGATCAGCCCGGGCGAGTACGGCAACCGTGATGGCGAAGAACCGTTGGTCCGAGGCGAGTGCGGCATCTCGAACACGCCGGGAGGCGTGTTCACCGTCTACCGGGAGGTCCAAGGCATCCGCCAGAGTGCTCTTGGCGGTATGTGGAACCCGGTCTACTTCAACTACGGGATT
>CAWUXP010000126.1:0-5252 GCA_963926495.1 Candidatus Ilumatobacter herschelensis | reverse complement strand
GTTTCACCGAGTGTGTCGTCGTCGCTGATCTGCGGCGGTGCGAATCGGCTGTAGAAATCGGAAGAGTCATGCGACTCGCGTTTGCTGACACCGAACGATGATGTGGAGGTTCCCATGGTGGTATTTCTGCTTTCGATCGCTGTCAGGTCACTTCGGATTCGGCGGCAGCGCCGAGCGCGGTTGGGTTGGTCGGTGTGCTGGCTCGCGCTCCATCAGCGCTTTGTCGCGCGTGATCGCCGTCCCAACATCAGTCACCAACGCAAATCTAGATTCCCTCGCGCGTCGAGTGGTCGATACACGCGCGGTCCGCGCGAAAAGTTCAGAGTGGTCAGTCGTCTGTTTCGCTTCAGATGTCTGCATGAGACACCCGTGAGCTTTGCTGCGGCACTGTCCGACACCGGTGACATCTGTCAGGATCTCGACGTGATCGACATTGATGCAGCCCTCGCCTCGCTCTCGCTCAGCGACAAATGCCGCTTGGTCGCAGGCCGGACCACCTGGGAAACATGCGCTTTCCCGGAAGCCGGCATCCCCGCAATCAAAATGTCCGACGGCCCGACCGGCATCCGCGGCGAGGGCCACGGAGGCGGCGGTACCCCCGGGGTGGCGGTGCCCGCTGGCATCACGCTCGGTGCAACATGGGACCCCGCTCTGCTCGGCGAGATCGGCTCGCTGCTCGGCTTGGAGGCGCGTCGCAAGAGCGCGCATGTCCTGCTCGGCCCGAACGTCAACCTGCATCGCACGCCCGTCGGCGGACGAACCTTCGAGTGCTACAGCGAAGACCCCGAGCTGACTGCTGCCCTCGCTACCGAGTACGTGCGTGGAGTGCAGTCACACGACGTTGCGGTCACGGTGAAGCACTTCGTATGCAACGACACCGAGATCGAGCGGATGACCGTCAACGTCCAGGTCGACGATCGCACGCTGCGCGAGTTGTATCTGCGGCCGTTCGAGGCCACCGTTCGCGATGCTGGCGCGTGGGGCATCATGAGCGCCTACAACCAGTTGAACGGCGAGTTCTGCGCACACAATCGTGGGTTGCTGACCGACATCTTGCGGACCGAATGGGGTTTCGACGGCTTCGTCGTCTCCGACTGGTTCGGCGTGCATGAAGCAACGCCTGCAGCGAATGCCGGGTTGAACATCGAGATGCCAGCGCCCGTTCGGGTCTACGGCGACAATCTGGTTGCTTCTGTCGAGCGCGGCGAGGTCACCGAGGCGCAAGTCGATTCGTTGGTACGCGACATCCTCGTGCTCGCCCAACGTGTGCGCGCCGATGAGCGCAGCGCTCACGATCCGGAAGAATCGGTCGACGATCCAGCAGAACGGGCGCTCACGCGTCGGGCCGCGGTCAGTGGCACCGTCCTGCTGCGGAACGAGCCGATCGACGGCACACCGGTCTTGCCCTTCAACGCCGCAACACTCACATCAGTTGCCGTCATCGGACCCAACGCATCGATCGATCGATCGATGGGTGGCGGGTCAGCGAGCCTCGTTCCGTTCGGCCATCGCACCCTGCTCGACGCCATCACCGATCGCGTCGGACCGGGCACGTCGACCAATGCCGCAATCACCTTCGAAGCCGGTGTCCGTATCGACCGGCTCACACCCGTTGCCCCACGGCGCCAGCTCGTCCAGCCCAACGGCGAACCCGGCCTCCGCATCGAATACATCAACGGACGAGACTGGAATGGCGACACCGTGATCGAGCAGACCGCTCCCTCGTCGATGGTCCGCTTCTTCGGCTCAACTCCCGAGGGCATCGACCCACGGGGCTTCGCCACACGAATCACCGGGTCGTTCGTGCCCGACAGCGACGGCCGCCACCTCATCGGCATCGTGTCCACCGGGCCGTTCATCATCGACGTCGACGGCACCACGATCATCGACGACACCCAGATGGAACTGCCACGCAGCGAAGAGTTTTTCGGGTACGGCAGCGTCGAAGCCACCGCAACCATCGAGTGCACTGCCGGTGTACCGATCGAACTGAACCTGCGTTGGGCCACCGCAGAAATGAACGGGTTCGCTGCGCTTCGTGTTGGGTTCCGCTCCCCTGAGCCTGCTGACCTCATGGACCGAGCAGTCGCCGCGGCTGCCGCAGCTGACATCGCTGTGGTCATGGTCGGAACCAACGACGAATGGGAAACCGAAGGCTTCGACCGGACGACCATGGATCTCCCCGGACGTCAAGACGAGTTGGTGCGGCGAGTCGTCGCTGCAAACCCGCAGACCGCCGTGATCGTCAACGCCGGCTCGCCGGTCACGATGGACTGGGCCGATGCCGCCGACGACAATTCAGCCCGAGCCGTCCTCACCTCGTTCTTCGCCGGCCAAGAGCAGGCCGAGAGCCTGGTCGACGTGCTTCTCGGTGACGCCGACCCTGGCGGGCGCCTGCCGACGACGATCCCGGTGCGCCTCGCTGACCACCCGGCATACCTTCACCATCGCCCCGACCATGACAGTGCAGGCAACGGCACCCAGGTCTACGGAGAGGGTCTGTTTATCGGATACCGCGGCTACGACGCACGCAACATCACGCCACGTTTCGCCTTCGGCCACGGCCTCAGCTATGGCTCGACGTGCTGGGGCGACGCCGTCATTACGTCCGAGTCCGCTGACGCCATCACGGTCGAGGTCCCCGTCGCGGCAACCGGCAGCCGGGCTGCAACCGTCGTGGTGCAGGGCTACATCGCCGCGATCGGCGCGACCTACGTTCGACCGCCAAAGGAACTCAAGACATGGGACAAGTTCGTCGTCGCGCCCGGCGCATCAGCGACGGCTCAGCTCAATTTCCCTCGTTCCGCATTCCGGCACTGGGACACCGCAACCGGCGACTGGATCGTCGACGACGGCGAGTACGAACTCGTGATTGCCGCATCGGCGACCGACGTCCGCCAGCGTTTGCGGGTGACCCTCAACTGAGTCTCGAGCGAATGGGCGCCTGAATAGGCATCCGAAGATGGGTGACTGAATAGGCATCCGAAGATGGCTGCAACGGGACTGAAAGCGCTTACATTGCGCTGTGTATGAGCGAGTCTTCCGCTGTCAATCGTGACCACCGCGCCCGTCCCGGCTCCCGTCCGTGGTGGAAGGACGCGCTGATCTATCAGGTCTACGTCCGGTCGTTCGCGGACTCCAACGGCGATGGCGTCGGCGACCTCGCCGGCATTCGTTCACGACTCGACCACATCGCGTCACTCGGTGTCGAGGCGATCTGGCTGAATCCGTGCTATCCGTCGCCACAGCACGACCACGGCTACGACGTCGCCAACTACTTCGACATCCACGACGAGTACGGAACCCTCGACGACTTCGACGCCCTCCTCGCCGACGCACGAGACGTCGGCATCAAGATCCTGATGGACCTCGTGCCGAGCCATTGCAGCATCGAACACCGCTGGTTCATCGCCGCGCTCGCGTCCGCGCCAAACAGCGCTGAGCGAGCCCGCTTCTACTTCCGCGACGGCAAGGGCGACGGCGGCAACGCGCCGCCGAACAACTGGCAGTCGGCATTCGGCGGGCCCGCATGGACACGCCTCGATGCCGACCCAACTGCCAACAACGGCAAGGGAGGCCAGTGGTACCTCCACACATTTGCCCGTGAGCAGCCTGACCTCGATCAAACGCACACCGACGTCCACCAACTCTTCCACGACATCTTCGAATTCTGGTTCGACCGCGGCGTCGACGGTTTCCGCGTCGACGCTGTTGCCGGTACCGGCAAGCATCCGGATCTGCCCGATCAGCCGCCGGTCGGCCCCGAGGTCGGCGTGCTCGACATCACCTGGATGAACGAGTACACGGTGTTCCGCCCCGAGGGCCACGACGTGTGGCGCCGCTTGCGGACGACGATCGACAACTACGAGTCGAGCCACCCCGGCCGCGAGTTGATGATGGTCGCCGAGGCCTATGCGGTTCGCCGGCCCGAGTTGGTGAAGGCGTTTACCGAGCCCGATCAGTTCCACCAAATGTTCTCGTTCGACCTGATGCTGACCCCGTGGCAGAAGCACTCGATCGAACGGGCGATGCTCGACCCGATCGCGATTCTTGCCGAAACGGGCGTGCCTCCGGCATGGACGCTCAACAACCACGACATCCAACGCATCGTCACTCGCCTGGGCCGAGCAGATGCACACCTGCCCGAAATGTGGACCAACAACAATCTGGCTCTGTCACGCGCCGACGTCGACCTTGTGCTCGGCGAGCGACGGGCACGGGCGATGACCGCACTGATCTTCGCTCTCCCCGGCAGTCTCTATCTCTATCAGGGTGAAGAACTCGGCCTGCCGGAGGTCTTCGATATCCCAGCCGACCGTCGTGAAGATCCAGTGTTCGAACGCACGGGTGGCGCCGAGATCGGCCGCGACGGCTGTCGCGTCCCGATGCCGTGGTCTACTGACGCATCATCGTCGTACGGCTTTTCCACACCGCGCGCTGATGGCACCGTCAGCGAGCCATGGCTCCCGCAGCCGGCCGGATGGGGCGCGCGATCGGTGTCCGCGGTTGACGACATCGAGAACTCAACGTTGCACATGTACCGATCGCTTGGCGAAGTACGTGACGAGTTCGCCGTGTCGCAACCGCTCGAAGCGCACACGCTCGACATCGGCCCCGAGGTCGTCGCTGTGCGCCGCGGAGATCTCATCGTCGTCGTGAACCCAACCGATCAGCCGGTGCAGCTTGACCTCGATCACCGCGAACTGGCAATCACCCAACCGGTCTTTGCCAGTGAGCCTGCCGAAATGCACACCACCGGCGTCATCCCGGCAAACAGCACCATCTGGTTCTCCAGCTGAACCTGGCGCTCGGCTTCTCCGGGCATCTGACAAGTCTTTGCTCGCCAGCGACGTGCGGCCGGCGAAGAAATCTCAGAAATTGTTGCGCGGCACAGCGCCAGCAGACCTACCTCATCGCGCTGCTGGAGACACGATTTTCGGTTGCGCCGACGGGCCTCGATCGCTCAGACTGGAACGCGCTCGCGACCGCCCAAAACGACCTAACAGGACCGTCGCACCAATCTTGTCGAGGACTACATCACTCCTGATAGATGGCTATATTCGTTGGTGTTACTGCGGTACAATCAGACACATGTTCGCAGCACGGATCGAGGAGTTGGCAGACGCCAACATCGCTGATCTCGACGCTGCACTGGCGGCTGCGCAACGCAAGCGTGACGAGGCTGATGTCGACATCGCAGCGATCACCGCTGTGGTCGACGCCCGACAGTTGTTCCAAGAACATGCCCAGTC
>CAWUXP010000125.1:0-6597 GCA_963926495.1 Candidatus Ilumatobacter herschelensis | reverse complement strand
GGGCGGCGCTTGTAGATGAAGGCGAGGTCGGCGCCGATGTCGCCGAGGTGCTGCGCCATCCGCTCAGCTACCTTGATGCGACCGGCGTCGGGCGAAACTATGACCGGCCTCGATGCGTTCTCGCGGACGTAGGCCTCGAGGACCGGCATGGCGGTGAGATGGTCGACCGGGCCATCGAAGAAGCCCTGGATTTGTCCAGAGTGGAGATCGATTGAGAGCATCCGTTTCGCGCCGGCAGCCTTGAACATGTCGGCAACGAGGCGAGCTGTGATCGGCTCGCGGCCAGCTGCCTTGCGGTCTTGTCGGGCGTAGCCGTAGAACGGCACCACTGCAGTGATCCGCTTGGCCGACGCACGCGATGCGGCATCGATCATGATCAGGTGCTCCATGATCGAATCGTTGACCGAACGACCATCGACGCCGTAGTGGGTCTGCATGATGAACACGTCGGTGCCACGAACCGATTCACCGAAGCTGCATCGGACTTCACCGTTAGCGAACTCGACAAGGTTGTCGTGGCCGACCTCGATGCCGAGATGAGAGGCCACTTCCTGAGCAAGTGCAGGATGCGTGCGCCCCGTGTAGATCGCGAGGCGCTTAGTGGTGACCTTTTCCATGAGGAAGTCCCTGTGTGGTGTGTGTTGGTGGAGCGGCGGTGCTTGGAAGTCAGCTGACCGGTGCAGTGTAGAACGCACCGGTCGTCGCATTCGAAAGGACCACGGACCCTGCAGGTAGGTGGGCATATGGGCCAACCGTCGCGCCAGCTCCGATGGTTGCCTGATGGCCAACGCTGTGCTCGACGCGTACGCCGTGAGCAACCGTGCAGTCGGTGAGTCGAGTGTCGGGTCCGATTTCGCAACCGTCACCAATCGTCGTGGTTCCCTGCAGCATCGTGCCGGGATACAGGGTGACGTCGCGACCGATCGTGACGTTGACGTCCACGAAGGTCTGGCGAGGATCGAGCATCGTGACGCCATTCAGCAGCCAGTGCCGGTTGGTGCGATTGCGGAGCTCGCGCTCGGCGAGTGCCAACTGCCACCGATCGTTGACGCCTTGAGTTTCTTCGGGCGGAGCCTGCACCGCACCGATGCGGTGGCCCATCGACGCAAGCGCGGCGATGACGTCGGTGAGGTAGTACTCGCCCTGTGAATTGTCGGTCGTGAGATTTCGCAGCGCCGGGCCGAGTAAATCTCGACGAAAGCACAGGATGCCAGTGTTCCACTCTTTGATGTCGAGTTCGTCAGGCGATGCATCGCGTTGCTCGACAACCCGGAGGACCTGGCCATCTTTCTTGCGGACGACACGGCCATAGCCGGTTGGATCGTCGAGCACGCTGGTCAACATCGTGGCGGCGTTTTGGTTCGCAACATGCGTGGCAACGAGTTCGTCGAGCGTGTCGGCGCGAAGCAGCGGCGTGTCACCGGGCAGGATGACAATCGTGGCGTCGTCGTCATAGTCGTCACCATCGAATGCTGTCATACCGATGGCGGCAGCATCGCCAGTGCCGTTCTGCTCGACTTGCTCGACGAATGCAACATTGGCCCAACTGGGAGCCAGTTTCTGCACCTTGGCCCGGACCTGTTCACCCATGTGGCCGATCACAATGGCGGTGCGGTCGGGCTGGAGCTTCTCGAGTGCGTGAATCACGTGCACGACCATCGCACGCCCGCAAATTGAATGCAGCGGCTTCGGTCGGCTGGATCGCATACGAGAGCCCTCGCCGGCCGCGAGAACGATTGCAGAAACGCTCATGGTTCCGGGGGGAGGAATCGAACCCCCATTCTCGGCACCAAAAACCGCTGTCTTGCCGTTAGACGACCCCGGATCGAATCGGCCTTAAAGCTACCGGGCGCGACGACCGTGCCAACTGCTTGATTGTCGGATGGTCCGAAGTAGCCCGAAGTGGGAAGTTCCGTCGACGAACATGGCGCCTTCCGGCGCGAGGGGAATTGGACATGTGACCGATACGGAGCGTGGCGCGTGGACGCCTCGCCGATAGTGTGGCCCGCCTTATGGGTTCGTTGATCAAGAAGCGTCGCAAGCGGATGCGCAAGAAGAAGCACAAAAAGATGCTTCGTCGTACGCGTCACCAGCGTCGCAAATAGTCCAATTCGTCCGGCGTCGCCGAGCTGTTCTCAGTTCGTGCGGTTCGCCGCAAAATCTGACGGCACTGCATGTGCCAACGCCACGTGTGCGCCCTCATCGACCAAGTCGGTGAGGGCGTTGTGGTGTTCCCCCTCAACAAACCAGGTGGCTCCGCTACCTGCAAGCGTTGGGGCATGGCCGCATCGGTCGCCGATGCGGTCCCTCCACTGTGCGAGGCGCGGTTCGACCGAGATTGCTGCTGGCTCCAGGTCGTTCGGTCCGTCGACTGTGGGGCCGCCAAGGTCATCCCAGGCGCGATAAACGGCCGGTGTGCTGACACGGAGTGGTGGGATAATCAGCGTGACCGTGCGATCGACGTGCGGGAGTGGTTCCAGAATTTCGCCAATTCCTGTCACGCGTGAGCGGCCGCCAACAAGGCAAAACGCAATGTCAGCGCCAAGTTCGGCGGCCCGTGCGAGGCTGGCAACATCGGTCGCCCAACCCGCCCAGGCTAATGCGGTCGCGGCGTCAGTCGAGCCGCCGCCGAGGCCTCCACCATGTGGAATTTGCTTGTCGATCGTCACGTGGGCCGAGCCGCCGGCGAGTTTGAGGGCCCGCTTGACCAGGTTTGATCCGTCGGTGGGCACCCCGTCGGAGAACGTTCCGGCCACGGCGAGGCCGATGCGATTGGGGTCAAAGACGAGGACGTCATGCAGATCGAGACTGATCATCTCGGCGTCGATGAGATGGAATCCGTCGGGACGAATACCGGTCATTTTCAGCGACAGTGTGAGCTTGGCATGAGCGCGCAGGGTGATCGGCTCAGCTGCCATGAACAATCTCGGTCAAGCGGCACCAAGCGTCGACATCAAGTTCCTCGGGGCGTGACGTGCCGGCAACGCCAGCCGCTTCGAACTGCTCGGCAGCAACGACGCCCGACAGCGACTTGCGGAGCATTTTGCGGCGCTGTCCGAAGGCGGTTTTCACCAGGGTGAACAGTTCGACGGGGTCGGTGGTCGGGGGTGTGTGACGAGTGATCTCGACCAGTGCCGACTCGACGTTCGGGCGGGGAACGAAGACGGTGGATGGCACGATGCCGACGATGCGTGCCGAGCCCCAGTAGGCGGCCTTCACGCTGATTGCACCGTAGGCCGAGGTGCGTGGTGCCGCCGCGAAGCGTTCAGCGACCTCGCGTTGGACCATCACGAGAATTCGCTCGACTTGTGGGACGAAGTCGAGAATGTCGCACACGAGTGGCGTCCCGACGTTGTACGGAAGGTTGGCAACGAGAACCCACTTGATCGACGAATTAAGCAACTCGTCCCAATCGAGACGCATCGCATCGGCCTCGACCACAAGCACATTAGCGCGATCGGCGACCTCATCGCGAAGGACGGGCACCATGCCAGCGTCAACCTCGATCGCTGTGATCTGCGCGCCTGTGTCGGCGAGCGCCAGCGTCAGTGAGCCGAGCCCAGCTCCAACTTCGACGACATGGTTGTCTGGGCCGACCCGAGCGAGCTCGGCGATCCGGCGGACGGTGTTCGGATCGGCCACGAAATTCTGGCCGAGGTCGCGGCGCGGCGCGAGCGAATTTGCGTCCAGCAGATCGTGGATACGCGGGCGCGAATGCGTCATCGTTACAACCGGACCTGCACCGAGATTGGGGCGTCGGTCAAGTCGGCCAGCTCGATGAACTTGTCGATGTGCAAGACGATCTCAGCCTGTTGGTTGGCGGGTGCGAGCGAGACGCGGCAAGTGGTCGAACGCAGATTGTCGAGGTTGATCACGGTGACGACCTGGCCTGATCTGATGTCTTTCGCGGGACACGTCAGTGGGTCAGAAACGGTGTTCGCGAATGCTGCCTGAGCGAAGATCGAATCGGATCCATCGGTCGTCGGTACGGCAATTTCAGCGACGCCTCCCTGTTGGGGAGCAGGGCCGTCAAGGAAGACCGGGTCCTTGTCGCGGATCGTGTCGAGGACCGGCAGGTTGCTGTGACCAATTGTTGTCTTGACCGTGATCGGTGTGTCAGCAGCGGTCTCGGTGCCGGCTGCCTGACTTCGGACGTCGACGCCGGCGGTTGCGATGTTCGGACCCGGGGCTGGGTCGTCACGGTTGACCAACCAGAGCGCGGGCAGCGCAATCAGACTGAGTAAAGCGGCGAGGTAGAAACGTCGTCGGTCGGTGTCGTTGAGGGCCACTGGTCAGTCTGCAATCAGACGCTGCCGCTGGTCTGTCGCAGTGAACTGCGACCGCGTTGCGTCGGGAATAGAGCGTATCCCACCGACGCGTTCAGGCGATGCCGGGCAGAACGCGCCGGGTGTTCTGAGCGGTCTGAGCAGCGACTTCACCGACCGGAAGGTCGCGGAGATCGGCGATGAACTGGCCCACGTGTGGCACCCAGGCCGGGCGGTTCAGTTTGCCGCGGTGCGGGAGCGGCGCCAGATATGGACTATCGGTTTCCACAAGCAGCGAATCGAGCGGGCAGAGCTGCGCTGCTTCTTGCACCTCGTGAGCACTCTTAAATGTGACGATGCCGGAGAAGGAAAGCACGGTGCCGCGTTCCAGCGCGCGTCGCGCCTCTGGAGGGCCGCCGGTGAAGCAGTGGAAGATCGTGTGCTCCGGCACGCCCTCGGCGTCGAGGATGTCGAAGGTGTCATCCCATGCATCGCGGGAGTGAATAACAAGCGGCAGTTTGTGCTCGTGCGCAAGTTGGATCTGTTCGGCGAACGCAGCCTTCTGAATGTCGCGTTCGGAATGCTCGTAGTAGTAGTCGAGCCCGGCTTCGCCGATCGCGACGATTCCGGGCGTGCCCAGCAGGTCGACGATCGTGTCGACGCCCTGCACGGCGTCGTGCGGGTGCAAGCCGACAGTCGCGAACACGTTGTCGTGGCGACTCGCCACCTCGATCGCTGCTTTGGAGGTAGCCCGGTCGCAGCCGACCGTGACCAGCGTGTGGACACCCATCTCCATGGCTGCCGCAACAGCGCCGTCAGGCCCGTCGGGAATCCGCTCGTCGTGAATGTGACAATGACTGTCGATCCATTCGTGTTGATTCGGGCTCGTCACCATGTCTCCTGACAGTGGTCTGGGTCCGAGGAAGATTGAAGCATTTGGCGCATGGCTCAGAGCTTGATGCGGGGAAAAAGTGCGTCGCCTTTGGTGACGACGGAGCCCGCCATGTACTGGCCCCATGCTGCGGCGTCGGGGAGACGCTGGTCGACGACGTTGCCGGTCATGCCAATGCGTTCCCACAGGGCCTGGGCGGTGTCGGGCATTGCCGGGTGGACCAGCACAGCGACGATGCGGAGCGCTTCGAGGGCGTCGCCCATGACACGGTCGACGTCGGGGCCTGGCTCGGACTTCCATGGCTCGTTTGTTTCGAGGTGGCCGTTCGTCGCACGAATCAGCGACCACGTGGCATCGAGGGCCCGGCTCGGTTGGACCGAGGCCCAGCCTGCTGCCGTGTCGGCGTAGGCCTGTGCGGCAACGGCGGCGAGCGGGCTGTCGGGATCTGGAGCGGTGCCGATGCCGTCGCACTTCTTCTCGACAACGGTGGCGACGCGCGCCGCGAGGTTGCCGAGGTTGTTGGCCAGGTCGGAGTTGTATCGACCGACCAGCCCCTCCCAGGTGAAGTCGCCGTCGTTGCCGTAGGCGGTGTCGGCTAGTACGTAGTAGCGGAACCCGTCGAGGCCGATGTCATCGATGAGATCGAGCGGGTTGACGACATTCCCGGCGGTCTTGCTCATCTTTTCGCCGCCGCTGAGCAGCCAGCCGCCGATAGCCCAACCCTTGGGCGGTTCGACGCCTGCTGACATCAGCATCGCGGGCCAGTACACGCAGTGCTGACGGACGATGTCTTTGCCGATGAGGTGGAAGTCGACCGGCCAGTTGTCTTTGTAGGCGTCGGTGCCGTCACCGAAGCCCACGGCAGCCAAGTAGTTGGTGAGCGCGTCGAACCACACGTACGTGACGTGCTTGTCGTCCCACGGCAGCGGGATACCCCACTCGAGCGAAGTGCGGCTGATCGAAAAGTCGCGGAGGCCTGACTTGATGAGGCCGATTGCTTCGTTGCCGCGCTGCTCGGGGGTCATCGCCGTCGGATGTGCGGCGTACCAATCGAGCAGGCGATCTTCGAAGCGCGACAGACGGAAAAAGTAGTTCTCCTCTTCGAAAAACTCGACTGCACGATGGTGGATCGGGCACTGGTTCGCTTCGCCCTCGGCGTCTTTGTCGAGTTCGTCGTCCTGGTAGTACTCCTCGCATGCGACGCAGTACTTGCCGGAGAATTTATCGAGCTCGATGTCGCCTGCGTCGTAACAACGTTGCAACAGCTCGGCGACGGCCGCCTTGTGTCGCGGCTCGGTAGTGCGGATGAAATCGTCGTTCGCGATGTTCAACTTCTCCCAGGCAGCAGCAAACTTCGGCGCGATCGAGTCGGTGAACTCCTGCGGGGTGACGTTGGCAGCTTCGGCAGCCTGCTGGATTTTTAAGCCGTGTTCGTCGGTG
>CAWUXP010000124.1:0-12142 GCA_963926495.1 Candidatus Ilumatobacter herschelensis | reverse complement strand
GCTCGCTGGTCAGGCCCGGCGACCGAGGGCGAGCGCGAGGACGACAGGGAAAACGGGGCCGCTTCCGCTGCGTGACATCATCCGCCCGATCTCGTTGAGGGTCCACCCGGAATCGACGAGGTCGTCGATAAGGAGCACCGGTCCGCCGAGTGGGGGCTCGCCGAGTGTGAACGCTCCTGCGACGTTGGCTGCCTGATGTGGGCCGTTCTGCATCTCGACCTGGGGCGGCCGATGTTCGGCGCGTTCGACGAGTGGTACGTACGGAATGGCGAGCGCCTCCGCTACCCGCTGAGCGAGTGACGGTACGAGCGCTCCGGTTCGCTCGGAAGGGACCGCAGCGACCCATGTAGGTGCGGGCGACGGCGCCCACTCGGTGATCATCTCGACCAGTGCCCCGACCAGTTCGTCGGCAAAGTGGCCATCGCGGCGGCCCTGTTGGACCAACGGGCCCCAGCCGCTGTCGCCCCAGTGAGCAAGTGTGCGGCCCTGCTGGTTTCGTTCGCCGACGGGGATGCCCTGCTTCTTCGGTTCGATCATCAGCGGTCGGTTGCGGAGGAAGGCCTCGGCTGCAGCAATGAGCTGTGTCGATGTGCTGGGCTGAATGAACTCGTTGCGACAGTTGTCGCAGATCCCGCAGCCCTGCCCGAGGTCGTCGTCGAGCAGGTCGGTCAGGAACCGCATACGACAGCCAGTCGTTTCGGCGTAGTCGAACATCAACTGCTGTTCGAAGCGTCGGGCGTCAGTGACGGCCTGGACTCGGTCGTGCGGGTAGGCCCACGCCGCGAGTGTGCGCTCGTAGCTCTGGCCCTTCACCCGGCGCACGACACCTTCGACATCGAGTTGCTTGAGAGCGAGTTCGATCTTCGTCCACTTCACGTCAACCTGCGATGCGATATCGCGCAACGACATCGGGCCCGCTGCTTCGTCGAGCACTGCGAGTACGGCCTCGATGTCGACAGGGTCGGGGAATGCCTGATCGATGAAGTAGTCCTGGATGTTGACATCTTCCTTGCCGCACAGCAGCAGCGCGCGGCTGTCGTCGAGGGCACGGCCAGCGCGGCCGACCTGCTGGTAGTAGGCGACTGGCGAGCCAGGCATCTGGAAGTGGATAACGAAGCCGAGGTCGGGCTTGTCGTACCCCATGCCGAGTGCGGAGGTGGCAACGAGGGCCTTCAGATCATTTGTCTTGAGGCGGTGCTCGAGCACTTCACGATCTTCGTTGATGGTCGCACCTGAGTAGCCCTCCACGTCGTGGCCCTGGCGTTTGAGCCAGCTGGAAACGTTGTCGACGTCGCGGATGGTGAGGCAGTAGATGATGCCCGACCCGGGCATCGAGCCGAGTTGTTCGGCTAGCCAGGCGAGTCGTTCGGCTTGCCTGCTGAGTTGTACCGCGCTCAGTGCCAGGCCGTCACGACTCAACGTGCCCCGAAAAGTGGTGATGTCGGTACCGAGCTGATTGGCGACGTCGTCGACGACGCGGCTGTTAGCGGTGGCTGTACAGCCGAGCACGGGCACGTTGCCGTCGCCGAAGTTGCTGATCAAGCGGCCGATCCGGCGGTAATCGGGTCGGAAGTCGTGGCCCCAGTCGGAGATGCAGTGCACCTCGTCGATGACGACGAGCCCGGGCCGGCTGCCGAGGAGTGGCATGGCCTGCTGTGCGAAGTCGGGGTTGGCGAGCCGCTCAGGGGAGACGAGGACGAGGTCGACACTGTCGCTCTGTAACCGGTTGCTGAGTTCGTTGACCGTGGTCTTTGACGACGAGTTGACCGTCATGCATCGGAGCCCGAGCCGTTCGGCCGCTTCGATTTGGTTGCGCATCAGGGCAAGCAGGGGAGAGATCAGCAGTGTCGGCCCGAGCCCCCGCTCGCGGAGAAGGTGGGTGGCAAGAAAGTACACGGCGCTTTTGCCCCACCCGGTGCGCTGCACGACAAGCACGCGCTCGCGCCGTTCGACCAATGCTTCGATCGCCTCACGCTGGTCGGGTCGGAAGTCGGCGTTGGTGCGACCGGTCAGCTCACGCAGCGCTTCGAGCATCGGGTCGGCAACCGCAGTTCCGCCAGCAAGATCAGTCATGGGTCCATCATGCACCTTGACTGTCACAGTCGCGTACTGTCATGGCAATGTCGGCTGACACCACCACACCATTCTTCAACCCGCTCGACGAGGGGTACATTGAGAACCCGTATCCCCACTTTGGTGAGATGCGTGACGGCGACCCAGTACACTTTTCGCTGGTTGATCTGTGGGTGCTGTTCAAGCACGACGATGTCTTCCGCCTGCTCCGCGATCCGTCGATGAGCGTGATGGACCACAAGATCGAGGTTCGCGACGAGGCACGCCGAGCCGAGATGATTGAGGCTGCCGGTGGCGAGTTCGAACGCAACACCTCGATGCTCAACACCGACCTGCCGGACCACACCCGGCTCCGTCGGCTCGTCAGTAAGGCGTTCACCCCGGCGGCCATCCAGGCACTGCGTCCGCGTATCCAGGAACTGGTGGACGAAGCACTCGACACGATGGCGGCCAACGGTGGAGGAGACGTCGTCAAGGAACTTGCCTTCCCGCTTCCGTTCGATGTGATCTCCGAGATGCTGGGCATGCCGAATAGCGACAAGGACCAAATCGCCGAATGGTCGGGCACGATCGTCAAGTCACTTGACCCGATGCTCGCGATCGACGCCTTCACCGAGATCAGGGCAGCGTCGGATGCGATGAACGTCCATATCGACGGAGTGATCACCTGGAAGCGGGCGAATCCGGCCGACGACCTCCTCACGGGACTGATTCAGGCTGAAGAAGACGGCGACCGCCTGACCTCGATCGAGCTGCGCGACCAGGTCGCGCTGCTCTTTATTGCTGGCCACGAGACCACCGTCAACCTGATCGGCACCGGCATATACGAGCTACTCCGCAACCCCGAGCAGGCAGCTTTGTGGCGCGACGATCCCGAACTTGACGTCACCGCAGTCGACGAGATGCTCCGCTTCGTCAGCCCCGTCCAGTTTTCCCGTCGCATCACCCTCGACGAGATTGAGTTCCAGGGCAAGATCATCCCCAAGGGTATGTTTGTCCTCGCGGGCCTTGCGTCGTCCAACCACGACCCTGCCAAGTGGGGCCCCACCGCCGACGAACTCGACCTACGTCGCAAAGGCGCCGGTCAACACCTGTCGTTCGGTAGCGGTGCGCACTACTGCCTGGGTGCGTCCCTAGCGAAGCTCGAAGCATCAATCGCCATGGGCACATTCCTGCGCCGTTTTCCCGAGGCCGTCGTCGACGAAGCTGGCATCGCGTGGAACGGTCGCATCAATCTGCGCGGCCTTGAGCACCTCCCCGTCGGCGTCTGAATCGTCACGCTCCGGTCTGACCAAAGCGTGACAGGCGCGTGTTGGATCGTCCTCAGAGATCAAAGTGAACATGTGTGACCGCAGGCTCGTTGCGACGCGTCTCTCAGCATGATCTGATGGTTCCTTCCTGACGCAGCTGAACGTCTCTGGCGTAGATCGTCACTTCAGCAGTGCGGACGGGGCACCAAACATGAGCAACAACGAATCAGCCGACCTTGCCATCGAGCAGGACACGAACGAGATAGCTGACAACGAGATGGTTGATGCTGCTCGGACCGTTTCGCTTCCTGCCAAGAAGTCGATCATCGCATCGATCGCGGCAGGCGCAGCGCGTCGCTGGAAAGTGACGTTCGCGTTCATGATCGTTGTCCTCGTCGCCGGCATCTCGGCGTTCGGATTTGGCCTGGACCGCGAGGGTTTCCCGCCGATCAACACGCCGATCTCCGTTGTGAGCGGCACCTACTTCCTTGATAACGCAGAGCAGATCGATGCAGATATCATCGTCCCGCTCGAAGCAGCCTTCAGTAAAGTCGAGGGCGTCGTGTCGACCGAGGCAACTGCGCGGAATAGCTCGTTCTCGATCATCGTCGAGTTCGAGTCAGACATCAGCTCCGACATTGGTACGCAGCGGCTGCTCGACCTCGGCATGGCCGTGCCCGATGGGGCTCAGATCTTCTACAACCCGGTGAACGCCGCCAAGCTCGTTGGCCAGTTCGATGCACTCGTGTCAATCATCGGCCCGCCCGATGCCACGCCGACGCAGCTGCAGGAACAGGCCGAACTACTCAGCGCCTACCTCGCCGCCGAAGGCGATGTTGGTGTGGCCGATGTCCGCGAACTCGAGACTGCCTCGATCGACCCCGCAACTGGCGAAGAAGAGACTCGTCTCACCCGGTTCACTCGCGTCGCACTCGACAGCACCGGTTATGACAATGCAATCGCCGTCGGCCTGATCCGCAGCGATACCACCGAACTCGACGTCCTTGCGTTCTCCGACCTGATCGAGAGTCGTCTGGACAGCGCCGACGCGCCACTTGCTGACGGCTTCAACCCGGCGATCACCGCTGACTTCGCCGTCGGGGTACGCCAGCAACTGTCGTCGCTCACCTCGAACCTACTCACCGGCCTCCTCGCAGTTGCCTTGGTCAGCCTGCTGCTCATCGGGTGGCGCGTGGCTGTCATGACTGCTGGCTTCATGGCGTTGGTGATGATGGGCGCGCTGATCGGCCTTTGGGCGTTCGGTTATTCATTGAACACAATCACGCTGTTTGGTCTGATCCTGACACTCGGCCTGCTCGTCGACGATGCCATCGTGATCTCCGAGTCGATCGACTCGAGCCGCGACGAGCCCAGTCCGACCGAGGACGGTCGCCGCCTCGGCATCGTGCGTACGGCGATCGAGCGCGTCGGGTCGGCGTCCCTCGCCGGCACGCTGACGACCGTCGTGGTCTTCTCGCCGATGCTCTTTGTCGGGGGCATTCTGGGCGAGTTCATCCGGTCGATCCCGGCGACGGTGATCATCACGCTGATCCTGTCGTTCATCTTCTCGATCGTCTTCATTCCGGCCGTTGCCCGAGTGTTCCTCCTGAAGGGCGCACCGAGCAACAACCCAATCGTGCGTGCGGAGAAGCGCGTCGCCAAGGCCGCGGGCCGTCTGGCTGCGTACCCGTGGCGCAACGGCTGGAGGGGCCGCATCACAGGTTTTGGCCTCGTGAGCGTCGCGCTCGCTGCGATCATGGCGGGAGGAACGATTGCCGGTTCGCTCCCGTTCTCGATCTTCCCGGCGGGTAAGGACGCGACCGGCCTCGCCGTCGCTGCGGAATTCCCGTCCGGGACGTCGATTGAGGACGCACAGACGATCTCAAACGAAGTCGACGCCGTCGTACTCGGCGTGCTCGGCGACGAACTCGACCGCTCGCAATACGTGCGTGGCAATGAGCGACTTTCTGAAATCTTCATCGACCTCACACCCATTGGATCTCGAGACACGAAGGCCCCGGTCTTCGTCGACGAGATTGAGGTGCAGTTTGCCGCCATTGCCGATGCCAACCCTGGCCTTCGACTCACAGTTGGCCAGCTCGAAAACGGTCCGCCACTCCTTGAGTTCCCGTTCGCCACGCAGATCGAAGTGTCTGATGCAGCGTCGATTGCAGCGGGCCAGCAGCTCGCTGAAGACATTCGCGACAATCTGTTTGGCCGCTCATTCGAGTCGGGAGGCGCGACGGTCACGGTGACCGATGCAATCGTGTCGACCGACGGCGAGATCGACCGTGTCGACGGTCAGCGCATCATTGAAGTGCGCGCAAAGTACGACGAAGAGCAGGGCGTTTCGGGGATTTTGACCGACACGCAGCTGCTCGTCGAGGCCGACTTCCCTGCATCCGACATTGAGTCACGCGGCCTTGCGCCGGAGGCCGTTACGTTCGACTTCGGCCTGGAGTCTGACAACCAGGACGACTTCGCTGGCCTGATTACGGCGGGCATCATCGCGCTCGGCCTCATGCTCGTGCTGATTGCCGTGCAGTTCCGTTCGCTGGCACAGGCGCTGCTGATCTTCCTGGCGATTCCGCTGAGCTTCCTTGGTGTCTTCGGTGTCCTCAAGCTGACCGACAACCCGCAATCGTTCCTCTCGGGCGTGGGGTTCATTGCCCTGATCGGTGTGGCGGTTAACAACACGATCTTGCTGGTCGATTCGGCGAACCAACAGCGCCGTGCCGGGGCCTCGGCTGGCGAAGCAATCCAGGCAGCAGTCACCTCGCGTTTCCGTCCGCTCGTTGCGACGACGATCACCACCGTGGTCGGTTTACTTCCGCTGGCGCTCAGCGATCCGTTCTGGGAGTCGCTCGGCTTCACCCTGATGGGCGGCCTCGTGAGTTCGACGATCCTCGTGCTGATCTGCTTCCCGTCGTTCTACCTCGGCCTCGAATCGGTGCGCACCCCGCTCCGCAACTGGGTCCGTAAGCGTCAGGGCCGCACCCTTCTCACCTGAGTGAACTGTTCTTGCCGCTGTCAAGCGGAGGTCTGACCTCGGTGTGACAGGATTGCGCGATGCCGGACCTGACGAAGCAGAAGTGGCGGTCAAAGATCGAGGCGAAGCTGCTCGATTCGGGCTCGGAGGACAACCACCGGGTTTACGGTGAGCGTAAGCAGGCTGTGATCGGCGCGATGTCTGGCACCGTGGTCGAACTCGGCCCCGGCACGGGTGTGAACATGCGCTACTACACACCGGGGGTGAAGGTCATTGCGATCGAGCCGAACCCGGTGATGCACGACCTGCTGCGCGCGAAGGCGGACGAACACGGTGTCGATCTTGAGATCCGCACATTGCGCGGGGAGTCGATCGACGTGGGTGATGCGTCCGTCGACGGCGTGGTCGGCACGCTGCTGCTCTGCGGCGTCGATGATCCGGCTCAGGTCGTTCGAGAAGCGCATCGGGTACTCAAGCCCGGTGGCACCTACTTCTTCATCGAGCACGTCGAGTCGCCCGTCGGGCACCGCAATCAGACGGTGCAGAAGGTCCTGTTCCGCCCGCACCGCTGGATGTTCAACGGTTGTGAGATCACGCGTGACACGGCGACGTTGCTTGAATCGGGACCGTTCGAATCGGTCGAGGTGACGGAAGTCGATCGAGGTCGCGCCGCACTGTGGGTGCGCCACCAGATCATCGGCACGGCGGTGAAGGCGGCTTGTTGAAAATCATCAAGGTGGGCGTGGGGGTACTCGGTCCTGTCGGGAAACACCGTTTGTTACTCGAATCAGCTGTGCACCGACTTCGGTGGTCCCGCCGCCGTATCGCTGGCCTTTGTCGGGTAGAGCCAGAATCAGGCGCCTGGCACGCTGTTCACTGAGTTCAACGAGGTCACGGAGGAGTACATCAACCAGGTGCCGCAGCTTGCCGAACTGACCGTGCTTGAAGGCGAGCAGTCATTCGACCCCTTCGGCGACTGTTGAGTTGCTGTCACACTCAGTTCTGAGTTGATGGGAAGAGTCAGGCGAGCGTGGGACGGCGATGGGCCCAGGGGTGCGCCGATTCGAGCTGACTGGCGACAGCGATGAGGAGGTCTTCACGGCCGTAGGCGGCGACGAGCTGGACGCCAATCGGGAGGCCTTCGTCGTTCCAGTGGAGTGGCAGGCTGATTGCTGGCTGGCCGGTTGCGTTGTACGGCGGGGTGAAGCCGATGAAGCGTGCTGCACGTTTCATGCCGGCCATTGGATCGTCGTCGGTCGCATCGTGCTCGCCGATTTCGACCGGCGGCTCGCTGAGGGTTGGAGTGATCAAGAGATCCCAGCCTTCGGTCCACCAGCTCTGCACCTTGCGTCGGTACTCGACAACGGCGCCGAGTGCTGAGCCGTACTCGACGCCGGAGACGTTCTTCGCCCATTGGGCCTGGGCCCAGTTGACCGGCTCGATGTCAGCCGCGGTCATCTCGCGACCGATCCACGATTCCATCGTCTTGATGCCGAGCGCCATGTTTGTTGCCCACATGGCCATGAAACGGGGGGTGAAGGAAGGATCATCCAGCGCAGCGGGGTGACCGAGCAGGACATCGTGTCCGAGGCCCTCCAACATCGAGGCTGCCGACCGGACAGCGGTGACGCAGTCGTCGTGGACGAAGTTACCCAGCGGGTGGGTGTCGAGCAGGCCGATTCGCAAGCGGCCAGGGTCGCTCCCGAGTTCGTTTTCGTACGGGCGAGTCGGGGGAGCAGCGATTACCGTGTCACCGACACCTGGGCCGTGCACAGCGTCGAGGATTCGGGCCGTGTCACGCACCGATCGGCTCACGACAAGGCTGACGCTGAGCCCAGCTTCGTCACGGTCGGGGCCATTGGTGATTCGGCCTTGCGATGGCTTGAGTCCAACGAGGCCACTCGCAGCGGCAGGAATCCGGATTGAACCGCCGCCATCGCTTGCGTGGGCCATCGGGACCATGCCGGCAGCGACGGCAGCAGCTGCACCGCCACTTGAGCCGCCCGGGGTGCGAGTGGTGTTCCAAGGGTTGCGAGTCGGGCCGTGAGCGATCGGCTCAGTGACGGGCAGGCTGCCCAGTTCGGGGCTGTTGGTGCGCCCGACATTTATCAACCCAGCATCGCGAAAGCGCGTCACCAACGTCATGTCGTGCGGGGCGATCGGAGGTGCTGCGGCAAGGGCTGCATTGCCGTTAGTCATTGGCATACCGGCCTCGGGGGCCCACAGGTCCTTCAACATGAATGGCACGCCGAGGAAGTGTGGGCGGTCGCCGCTGCCAGCACCGGCTGGGCCTGTGGCCGCGCCGCTGCTGTCAATCACATCGGCCTGTTCGCGTGCCCGGTCGTACCATTTCAAGACGACGGCGTTGATCGCATGATCGGAACGCTCGATGCGCTCAATCGCGCCATCGACGAGTTCGCGTGCGGAGACTTCGCCCCGTGCGACGAGGTCGGCCTGAGCCGTTGCGTCGAGCCATTGTGTGTCGTCAGCGATGTTGGCCATGTCGCGTTGTTAGCAGTTGGCGTAGGGGGCGCCTGCAAGCGGGGGACGAGCATCGCCGAATCGACAGACACTGTCGTACGTGTTCGGTATCCTGGGTGCATGGCATTGCTCAACGCACGGAACCTTCGCAAGGCGAAGGAGTTGATCGAGAAAAATCGTCACAAGGTTGGCGATGCCGTCGGCAAAGCGACCGAGAAGATCGACAAAGCGTCTGGTGGCAAGACGACGAATTTCAGCAAGAAGGCTGAGGACGCCGCTCGTAAGTATTCGTCTGGTGGCAGCGCCACTCATCACGGTGGCCGTCCCGACGCTGCCTCTGACGGCTACTCCAACTCTGGGTCGATGAGCAAGGAAGAGGCCGAGGTCCGTCGTGCCGAAGCGCAAGCCAAAGCGGCGACCGCCATGGCTGACCTGGCACATGCGGCAGAAGCGCTGCTCAGTAAGGCGCACAAGATTGCCGACGAGGCTGGGCTGCACACCGATGGTTCGTTGAAGCCCCCGCATGCATCGCAGGCGGCCGCAGACGTGCCCCCGCCGCCGACCGATGTGCCCCCGCCACTGACCGGCACCTGAGGCGCCTCGCCCTGGCTTCGCTCAGGCGCGTGAGTCGCTATCAGGAGTCAGGAGTCAGGAGTCAGGAGTCGGCTTGCCGGTCAGCGCAGGGCAGCGGTCGCCGCGCAGTCGTCCTCGTTGTATTGGAGGATGCGTTTGACGTTGGCGGCTCGGTCGACTCCAGTAAGCGCATGGTGGTACCAGCCGATGCTGGCGAAGCCGCCAGGATCTTCGTCGCGCCATTCGAAGCCCGACGCTCGGGCCATCACCTTGAGTCCGTGGCCGTCATTGGTCCAGAACTTGGCGCGCATGAGTGGCAACAGATCGACCCATTGATCTGTTGCCAGGAAGTCGTTGATCTCGCCAGACTGTCCGATCTGGCGGAGCTTGTTGGCCTCGATCGAACTGTACGAATACACACGCAGTGTGCGCCCCTCGTTGGCGGCGCGCTGCCTGAGTTGGTCGAGCCATGCCCAGAGCGCGTCGACGAGTTGTTTCTCCCCGACAGCATCGAGCGGGTCGAACGAGACGAACGGGACGTAGGTGCCGGCCTGCTCTGGCCATGACGACGGAACTCGGGTGAGCCGTGCGCCCCAGAGGTACACGAAGTCGGCGTTCTCGAGGTCGAGATCGATCTCGATGTCGCCGCGTGGGACCGACGCTGGGTCCCAGTCCTCGGCCACGATCGGGTGGCCGGCAACAGCGGCCTGAGCATGCTGTACCTGTTTCGTGACGTTCTTCTTGGTGAGCGGTGTGCCGGCGTACCGGTCGTCGATCTCGGCCGGGGTGAGGGCAGCCAGGGCGGTTGCCGTCGGCACTCCGACGTGCCGATGGACGCGCCACTCCGGGTAGTTGACACCGTCGACCAGCGAGACATCGTCGGCGGCCTCCATGTCGGCGCGGCAGGGGTCGCGCCATGGGCATCGCTCGCATTCCTTCGTCGACACCGGCAGCACCGGTGGCGGCGCCGAGCGATCGACGCGTTCCCGGGCAGCCGTGACGATGCGGTGACGAAAGGCGAACTCGTAGTCGTAGCGGTCGAGAGCGGTGCGTGCGGTCGATCGGTGTCGCTTGTGGAATGAGATGTTCGTGCTCCCGTCGGCATCTTCGGCAACCTGCGGAGTGACGGTGACAAATTTTGGTATGTCCAACTCGAACCAGGCAACCACACGTTCGGAGCCGAGAATGCCGCCATGAACCGGCATGCTCGGATCATCAGCGGGGGCATGGCCGTGGGCCTGGAGCAGCCGGTGATAGTGGGCGAGTTGCAGGCAATCGTCTTCGCGGTACTTTGGGCTGAGTCCGGGAATCACGGCCGGGTCGAGCAGATTCAGATCGTGCACGGGCCCGATTGGATCCTCACCTTCGTTGAGGTTCGACGTGCAGCGATGCGACTTCACGTCGATCGGGAGATAGACGGCGGCACCCGACGGCATGACATCACCGCTGGCCAGCAGTAGGTCGATTTCGCCGAGCCTTCCGGCATCGACGTCGGGCTGCATGAGTGCACCGAGGATGATCGGCGTGCCCGCAGCGAGTGCGGCAGCAGTGATTGCGCGGCGCTCGTCGTGGCCGGCGGCGCCGCGTGCCGGAACTTCGCAGACGTCGGCACCGAACCGTTCCACCAACTCAGCAACGATCTCCGCCTCGAATGCGATGCCGTCATCGAACAGTTCTTGGAGCGCCTCGTCTGGCTCGGCAGCAACAGCGGGCTCGGTCGGGTCGTTCTCGCGAAAGAGCCGAAACGGGCACTGCTTTGCGGCGTAGGCGCCGAGCATCGGCCGATCGATCCGGGTCATCACCGCAGGTTAGGCGCCTGAGCCCGATCGGGTTGCATGTGTCAGGCCGTGGAGCAGCGCAGGGAACTCGGGACGAAAAACGGCGGATTCCGCCCCGCAGCGTCCCGAGATTCCACCGCGCAGCAGTCGCCCACCGGAAAGGAGTGCCCCGGGGAGTTCGAGCGCTTCGTTCGCGACCCGATTGGCAGCATCGCCGAACCCGAACCTGCCGAGCACCTCAGCGCCGCCTTGGCCACAGAACGCATTGGCCCCGAACGTGCGGGTCTGCGTGTTGGTGCCCTCGTTGGCCGTGGCCCGCATACCCGGATAGACGAAGCTGAATCGCTGCTCGATCTCACCGGACTCGCCGTTGCGGTCACCATGCTGCCGGCGGTGACGGTTGCCCAGTGGCGAGCGGTGTCGACGGCGCGGCGCAGGCCAGCGTCGGACAGATCAGCGGTCGCGGCGTAGCCGAGGCCGCCGCCGTTTCAGATGGAGATCATCACGCCGGTGTCGAACTCGTTGAAGATCGGCTCGAGCGTGTTCTGGCGGACCATCAGATGTTCCGAACGTTCATCGACCACACGCGCTGACGCATAGTCGACGTCGTTGGGTAGCGCGGCCCGCAGGCGGTCGGCAATGGGGGTATCGACAATCGGCTCGGTTAGGAGGTCGGCGGCGGAATCGCGCATGGCGCTGAGGCTACGACGAGGTGGCGGCGCCGATCCGATTCGGTGCAGGCGACAACGGGCGCGGGCCACCGGCTCACACAAAAACCTGGACTGGTGATGTGGCCGCTTTGTGCAGACTGGCGTTGTGCAGACTGGCGGCGTTCAGGCGAGCATCTGCTCGACGAGTTCTTGGACGGCCAGGGCTTCAGCGAACGTGGCAATCGAGTGCGGCTCGCCGTTCAGCATCTTCGACAGCTCGCCGAGTTGACCGGCATAGGCATTCGCACCGAGTACGGCGCGGTCGGTGCCGAGTAGATGTTGCCAGTC
>CAWUXP010000123.1:0-7503 GCA_963926495.1 Candidatus Ilumatobacter herschelensis | reverse complement strand
CCATCGAAACCGTTCCAGACGGCTTGGATGGCACCCCGATGCAGAGTGTGATCGCTCGATTGTCTGCCACGCCCGGATCGATCCGGTGGGCAGGTCGCAGCCTCAACGCCGATGGCGCCGAGATCGCAGCGAGCGGCTGGGAAAGTCGTTAAGGCCAATCAGCCGCAGCGACTCATTCTGCGGGGGAATCTTCGCCCGGAACGACCTTCTCAGCTGCGTCGCTGGTCTCGACATCGTTGGCGTCGCCGCCGTCGTCAGTCGTATCCTTGGACTTGGCGAATTTGCTCTTTACCTTGTCAAACAGACCCATGGTGTGCTCCTTCATCGTTGTTGAGCCCCGCAACCTGCGGGGCTGTTCTTACGACTGTAACCCGATCGGGCAGCTGACCCCTGTGCCCTTGATGCCGCAGTAGCCGTTCGGATTCTTGGCGAGGTACTGCTGGTGGTAAGGCTCGGCGTAGTAAAAGTCGGTCTCGAAGTTGATCGATCCGACTTCGGTCGTGATCTGGCCCTTGCGCATCGCGTCAAGGCCCTCTTGCACACGGGCCTTGGTCGCTTCAATGACCGGAAGCTGACTTGGCTGCGTCGCCCACACACCAGTGCGGTACTGGCTGCCGACGTCGTTCCCCTGGCGCATCTCTTGTGTGGGATCGTGCTCTTCCCAGAAGACCTGCATGATCCGCTCGAAGCTCATCACGGACGGGTCGAACACGATGCCAACGGCCTCAGCGTGCCCCGTGCGACCGGTGCAGTTCTCTTCGTAGGTGCAGTTCGGCGTGAAGCCACCGGCATAGCCGGCAAAGGTGGAGTAGACGCCCTCAAGCTGCCAGAAGAGCCGTTCGGCGCCCCAGAAGCAGCCCATTCCGACAACGGCGATCTCCATGCCGTCGGGCCAAGGGCCCGTCAACGGATTGCCGTTGACGAAGTGCGCCTCGGGCACCTGCATGGCTTCGTCGCGACCGGGCAGGGCCTCGTCGGGGGCGATCATGGTCGAGTTCCTCCGGAAAAGCATGCAATCAGGATACGAGCGTCCGCCCGCCACCGTTCCCGAACTGTTGAGACACATCGCACCCCACCACCCCAACCACCGGTTCGTCAGCGTGATGGTTTTGGTCAACATTCCAGCCAAAAACATCACGCTGACGCAATGCGCACGTGATAGCCGGAGCTGGGTATGGTCTGCGGCGTGACGATTCGGGACATGGTCGAGGCCGATCTTGCGCAGGTGTTTCGGATCAACCAGTCCAATGTGCCAGAGGTGGGAGACATCGACCTCGAACAGTTGCGATTCATCGTGAGCGAGAGTGCGGCGCGACTTGTGGTCGAAATCGGGGGAGCGATCGCCGGGTTCTGCCTCGTGCTCGCGCCCGGTTCGTCCTACGACTCCATCAACTACGCATGGTTCATGGAGCGCTATCCCACCGACTGGTATCTCGACCGCGTGGCCTTCGATGCCTCTGCGCAGGGCAAGGGTCTCGGGAGTCAGCTCTACGCCGAGGTCGAGCGGCGGCTGGCTGCTGCTGACGTAACAGGCCTCACGCTCGAAGTGAATGTCGACCCACCGAACGAACCGTCACTCGCGTTTCACAAGAAGCACGGATTCGTCGAAGTCGGGCAGCAGACATCACACGGCTTCGAGGTCAGCCTCATGCGCAAGCCGTCGCCATAGTTGCGAAAGGGGCCTGACCCCATCCGTAACTATCTGCGGTCTTGGAGAAACTTGAAGTGCGCGCGGGTCGACGCCACGTGAACGGTGTCGATGTCGGCAAAGATGATCGTTTCGGTGCCAGCAGCGTGGACGAGCACTTCGCCAAGCGGGTCAACGACCATGCTGTCGCCGCAGTGGTCGAGCTGACCGGTGCGCTTGCCGTCGGCATCGACAGCGCCGTCGCGGCCGACGCGGTTCACCGCCACGAAGTACGCCTGGTTCTCGATGGCCCGGGCCCGAGCAAGCGTCTGCCAGTGGTGGCGTCGCTTCGCTGGCCAGTTGGCCACGAGAAGATAGGCGTCGGTGTCTTCGGCCAGCGCCCAGAACTCGTTGGCGAAGCGCAAGTCGTAACAGACGAACAGGCTGACGCGAACGCCTTCGATCTCGACAGTGACGAAGTCGGTTCCGGGTCGAACGTAGGCATCTTCGCCGCCATGGGAGAACGGATGGATCTTGCGGTAACGGTGGACGGCGCCGTCAGGGCCCGCCAGCACAAATACGTTGCTGACGCGCTGATCGTCAGCCGGTGCGTCTGGCGCGATCTCAGCGCACGACCCTCCGACCCACACGCCGTGCGCGGCTGCCTGAGCGACAAGGAACTGGCTCGACGGCCCGCCCTCCGGTTCGGCGATTGCCGGGTCGCTGAAGAAGAAGCCGGTCGAAAATGTCTCGGTGAGCAACACGAGGCGTGCTCCCCCGGCCGCCGCCGCAGCGATCCTTGGCGCGAGGATCGCGAAGTTGGCGTCGCGGTCGAACCAAACAATGTCGTGTTGGATGGCAGCAATCCGGAGTGTGGTCATGAGGCAAATCCCTTCGCGAGAGCATCGGCAGCGGCATTGATGACGTGCATCTGTTTGCAGTAGGCAAACCGAACCATGTGGCGGCCGTTGTGCGGCCGGGCGTAGAACACCTCGTTCGGCACGGCGACAACACCCGCTTTGGCGGGGAGCTGTCGACAAAACTCGTAACCGTCGCCACTCGGGTCGATCGGGCGGATGTCGACCGTGGCAAAGTAGCTGGCCTCCGGCTTCAACACGGTGAAGCCGACGTCGGTCAGCGCATCGCAGAGCCGATCCCGAGTCGCCTGCAGCCCGGCCCGCAGACCTTCGAAGTAGGAGTCGGGCAGACGGAGGCCGACTGCCGTAGCGGGTTGGAACGGCCCGCCGTTGACGAACGTGAGGAACTGCTTGGCAGTTCGGGCAGCGGTGACCAGGTCGGCCGGGCCGGTCATCCAACCGATCTTCCAACCGGTGGTGTGGAACGTCTTGCCGCCTGACGAGATGGTGAGAGTCCGCTCGAACATGTCAGGCAGGGTGCACATCGGGACGTGTTCGCGACCGTCGAACGGAAGGTGCTCGTAGACCTCGTCGGTGACGACCACGAGGTCGTGCTCGATGGCAAGGCCCGCTATCAGCTGCAGCTCCTCGCGAGTAAACACCTTGCCACTCGGATTGTGCGGCGTGTTGAGCATGATCAGCTTGGTCTGTGCGCTGATCGCGCGGCGCAACTCATCGGGGTCGAACACGTAATTGCCGTCGGCGTCGGGTGCGAGCAGAACGGGGACCGTGATGGCGCCGGCCATGGCGATGTTCGCTCGGTAGCTGTCGTACATCGGCTCGAACACAACGACCTCGTCACCCGCATCGAGCATCCCGAGCAGCGCACTGGCGATTGCCTCGCTGGCCCCGGCGGTAACGACGATCTCGGAGGCCGGGTCGAGTTCGATGCCGTAGAAGCGCAGCTGGTGTTCCGCAATCGCCTCACGAAGCACGGGCATGCCGGGCAACGGGGGGTACTGGTTGCCACCCGAGTTGATCGCCTCGATCGCAGCGTCGAGTACAGCGCGCGGCCCGTCGGTATCAGGGAACCCCTGCCCGAGGTTGATCGCTCCCGTCTCGGCCGCCAGGGCCGACATTTCGGCAAAAATCGTCGTGCCGAATCCGTTCAGCTTCGAAGTCATCACGTCAACGGGAGCAGCCACGTTGAAAGTGTAGGAGAGCTACAACGGCGACTCGGCGCTCGACTCCGAGAACTTCGTCGTCAGAGCGAGACTGGCCTGCGACGATCGGCCAGCACTTCCCTCTCAGCTTCGACCGTCGAGGCCAGCCGGTGCACGACACCGGTGGTTTTGGCCTCGTACATCGCGACATCGGCCGCTTGCATGAGTTCGAGGAAGGTCGAGCCGTGGCGCGGAAAGAGTGCTGCTCCAATGCTGCCGCTGACCGTTACGTCTGCGGCCATCGGCGCCGAACTCATCGACGCGGCAATTCGCTCGGCACTGTTCCGCACCGCGCTGGCCTCGACGAGCCCAGGAAGAAGGACGACAAATTCGTCGCCGCCCCAGCGGGCCACGAGGTCGGTGTCGCGGAGGGCGTCACCGAGTCGATCGGCGCACGCCTTCAGAATGCTGTCACCGAACTGGTGGCCGAGGGTGTCGTTGATCTGCTTAAAGCCATTGAGATCGATCAGCATGATGCAGAGGCCCGTACCGAAGCGACCTGCCATCTCGATGGCCTCTTCGCTGAGTCGCTCGAACTCACGGCGGTTGGCCAGCCCCGTCAATTCGTCGGTTGTTGCACGCCGTTCGAGATTCCGACGCTCGGCGAGGAACGTCCACCCCGCAAGTACCACAAGGATCGTGCCGAGTCCGAGCACGACCGCATACAGGCCGGGCGTGTCGGCGCCCCAGCCCACGTTGTTCTCGACGCTCGCGCTGACAAGCACAGAACCGTCGTCGAACGACTCGGAGATCTGTGCAATCACCACGCGTCCACCCGATTCGTTGGCGACGCCTGAAACGTCTTGCGGCTGCCCAGGGTTCGATGGGTCAACATCGACATTGAGGTCGACGTCCAGCTCGGCAATCCACTGCAGCGCGAGCTTGCCGACAACACCATCAAGCGGCAGTTGTATCGAGGCGATCGACGTCGGCGTCCGAGTAATGACCAAGATCGAGTTGCTCGTCCAATCGACGACAGCTACCGAAGGCAATGATTTCGAGGCAGCCGAATCGAACGTGCCGAGCGCTGCGAGGTCGGGGCCTGAACATCTTGTCCCGACGCAGGCCTCGGCCGACGCATCGAAAGTGTCCAGCAGTTCCTCCGGGGACGTGTCGGCATTCGACACCTCGACGACAGCACGGGCCCGAAGGACAGTGTTCTGGATCGAATGCGTGGCTGCCGTGGCCGCCGAATGCACGCGTGCGTCCTGTTCGCTGAAAAGGTCGGACCGATGGTCGACCAGTGCAACCAGTGTTGCCACCAGCAGTAACAGGCTACCGACCAGAGCGCCGACACGGAAGAATCCCACAACGGCTTATCGGCAGCCGGGTCCTTCAACTTTAGAAAAAAATCCAGAAATTCTGAGTGACCAAATATGGCTCCGCGACCGAGCGAAAACTGCCACGGCCCCCGATGAACGGGGGCCGTGTCTTGTGCGCCCGGAGAGAGTCGAACTCCCAACCGCTTGATCCGTAATCAAGTGCTCTATCCATTGAGCTACGAGCGCAGATATGTGAGTCGTCAGTCTAAGCGGAAAGTCAGGAGACGCGACCAGAAGATTGTGTGGATCCCATCACGAATTCACGATCCACGATCCGCCGGCCCTGCGCGCCACCTTGATCGACTACTCAGGCTCCCCAGGGGCCCCAGCCGCCGGCACGCTGGTAGAGCGCGTAGGCCGCACGAGCGTTGGTTGCCGGGTCGAATAACTGAAGGTCGTCAGTGATGCCGATCTCATCGAGCCAGCTTCGATGGACGGTCCAGTAGATCTGGAAGAGTCCGTAGCAGCAGTAGTTCTTGGCGGTCGGCACGAACCGGCTTTCGCGGTACGCGATCTCGATCGCACGCTCTTCGAGTTCGTCGG
The DNA here is from genome assembly GCA_963926495.1 of Candidatus Ilumatobacter herschelensis. Taxonomy (GTDB): domain Bacteria; phylum Actinomycetota; class Acidimicrobiia; order Acidimicrobiales; family Ilumatobacteraceae; genus Ilumatobacter_A; species Ilumatobacter_A herschelensis. The sequence continues at coordinate 1,931 of CAWUXP010000123.1, read as the reverse complement.
GCCACACGTCGCGGATGATCTGCTTGACCTCGTCTGGCGTGGAGTTACTGCTCGACGGCGTTGTGCCGGCCGGCGTCGAGGCCGGCGTCGTCGTGGCCGGTGCTGTGGTGGCCGGTGCTGTTGGCGGCGGGACAGGCGTGGTCGCGCCGGCCGGCAAGCAGATCGACGTACCGGGGTAGATCGGCGTCATCGAAGACGCTCCGTTTGCTTCGAGTAGTTCAGCGAGTGAAACTTCCGCGGCGTCGGCGAGACGGATCCAGAAGTCTCCAGCGACGACCTCGTAGTCAATCGCACAAATGCGCTCGACTCGATCAGCGGGTGCGTTGGCGGCGGCGGCTTCGAGGGCTGCGCTGCCGTTTGTTGGCGTCGTCTCCGGGTTGGTCAGCTGAGTAGCACTGAGTGGCTTGGCTCCCAGTGCAGCTGCTTCTGTCACCGTTGCCTGCTGCATGTTGACCGGGACGGCAGGCGGCAGGTCGTTCGGATCAAGCTGACCGGTGGCAGACGAGGTCGATACCTCAGCGGTCGCAGCATCTTTCGGGAGGAGGTTGGAGGTCACGGTCGGGTCACTCAGCGACGACGACTCAATCAGTGCTTCCGTGCCGCTTCCACGGAAGCTCAGTAGGGCGGGCACCAGGAGTGCCGCAACGAGTGCGACGACGCCGAGGCGCATCAGCAGCGGGTCGACACCCGGCGATTTGGTCGGGCCAGTTGCGGGGGGCGCCGGAGCGAACTCGGCGTCCCAACCTTGCAGCTCGGCGGCTGCAACCGGACCTTGCCGAGGCGTTGGTGCCGCGACCGCCGTGTCGCCGTAGGCGTAGTCAAGATCGTCGAGATCGTCGAGATAATCGAGATCGTCGAACATGCCGTCTGCCGGTGCAGCAGAGCCGGCGACTTCAACAGGACGAGCTGCTTCGGGCCGGACGATGCCATGCTCACGAGTGGGGTTGGCGCCGCTCGAGAACAGATTCGATACGTGACGCTTGAAGCGCTGCCCAGCCCGTTCGGCTCCGACGTTGAGCGGCACTGCCAACGGGTCAATCGATGCGTCAGTCCGCGGGACGCGGGAAGTCGGTTGCGTGTTGGTGCGGTCCGACCAGTCGGATTGGCTGCCCCAGAAATCGTCACTGCCGCTACTCATCAAGCTGCTGTCTAGTCCGTTCGTCATCAAACCGCAACGTAGCTGTCATATTGACGACATGCTTGTAACTTGTCCGACGCCCGGCCTAATGAGTGCATCGACCCCACCGCCGTAGCAATTTCGGGACGAAAAACGGAGCGACCTCGCCGAAAACCCAAACGACCGACACGCTTGAGCGTGTCGGTCGCAATGGCGGAGAGGGTGGGATTTGAACCCACGGACCCCGGAGGGTCAATGCCTTAGCAGGGCATCCCATTCGGCCGCTCTGGCACCTCTCCTGGGAGAGTGGAGCATAGCCCGATATCGTCGAACTCGGAACGGTGGCAGAGCGGACGAATGCACCCGCCTTGAAAGCGGACGAACTGAAAGGTTCCGGGGGTTCGAATCCCCCCCGTTCCGCCAATCAGCCCCGAGGTTCAGGGGCCGCTCGTGATGGGCATGTTCCCGGCCAGCAGCACGGCCGGCGAACGACCTCCATACTGTGGGGTGACGTCGGCGACGGCGTACCGATTACCGGAGGGTGCACCAATGAACGATAGCGCAGCGACACACGGCCTTCGCCCGACGTCATCGCGTTGGACGCACATCGCACTACGTGTCTCCGACATCGACGCCACAATCGCCTGGTATCTCCGCTACACCGCCCTCGAACTGCTCGACAAACGCGAAGACGCCGACGGATTCGGGGCGTGGCTCGGCCACCCCGATTCGGGGGAACACCCATTTGTCCTCGTGCTGGCACAGTTCTTCGAAGGACGCGATCCCTTCGCCCCGACCCCGCTCGCGAAGCTCG
>CAWUXP010000122.1:0-4129 GCA_963926495.1 Candidatus Ilumatobacter herschelensis | reverse complement strand
GGTCAACCTGTTCATCAATGCCGATCGCAACGGGCGGGGCATGGTCGACGCAACCGGGTGGAACGTGCCCGATGCGATCCGCCGTTGGATCACTTGCGACGGAATGGTCACACCGGTGTTCCTCGAAGGTGGCCTGCCCGTATCGGTCGGTCGCAGCCAGTACGTCGTGCCGACCCGTACTCGCACCGTGATCGAGCATCGAGATCACGGCGAGTGCCGCGTGCCTGGCTGTGATGCGCCGCTCGGCCTCGAGGTGCATCACCTGATCCACTGGGAACACGGCGGTTCGACCGACACTGGGAACTTGGTGCTCATTTGCGGCAAGCACCATCGAATGCACCACCGCGGTCGGCTCGACATCACCGGCGACGCTGACCAGCCCGGTGGGCTCGAATTTCGAAACCAGCATGGGCGGGTCATCAAACCGTCGGGCGCAGCACCAAACTTGCCGACCGGCCCACCGCCGAAACCTGCAGCTGAGTATTCGCATCCGGATGGCGGCCGCCTCGACACCGGGCAGATCTACTTCAACCCGCCACGCACCTATTACGACGGCCTGCGCGACCGCATGCAGTCCGACAGCGAATACCTCGCCAGTATCCAGCCGCCCGGGCTGCGCTAACGACCCGGACTCGGCCGACGACTCAGCCCGCTACTTCGACGAGTTCGTAGACTTTGAATGTTTGGTCGGCTCGCTGGGGCGCTTCGTGCAATCGGGTGCAATCGCATCGACACGGCGCTTCGCCAGGATGAGAAGGCCAATGATCACGACAATCGGGCCGCTGACGAGCAGGAACTCGTCCCAACCGCCCTCGTGGGCGAGGATCGCCTGAGTCGCAAACCGCGATGAACCAATACGCACAGCTAGGGATCGTACGGGCTCTGGTGATTGAATGAATGTTGAGCTCCATCGACTCTCTCGATGGGCCCACCGAATTGAGGCAGCATGCGTGAACAGGTCGAAGCCACAATCGAGGTGATCCGCCCGGCACTTCAGGCCGACGGCGGCGACATCGTTCTGCACGCAGTACACGAAGACACCGGGCTCGTTGAAGTTGAGTTGACCGGAGCGTGTGTGGGGTGCCCGTCGTCCACAAATACTCTCAAGGCCGGGATCGAGCGCATCATGCGCGACCGCGTCGACGGCGTCACCAAAGTGATCAACATCGCCGAAGTGATTAGCGCCGCCGACGTGATCTGCACCGCCGACGTGATCTGCGCCGCCGAAGGCGTGCTCGCGTAACCGGCGCTGCAATACTCCGATTCTTCATGGCACGCCAACGTCGACCCCCAGCTGAACTCTTTGCCGCCGCTCTCGAAGGTGATCGCAGCGCGCTCGCGCGGTTGCTCTCACTGATCGAGCGAGGAGAAGACGAAGCTCGCGAAGTCGGTCGTCTTGCCTACTCGCGCAGCGGTGAGGGATACACCGTTGGCCTCACAGGTGCACCCGGGGCCGGCAAGAGCACCCTGACCAGCGCGCTCATCGGCCATCTGCGCTCACTCGACCTCGAGATCGCCGTACTCGCCATCGACCCGTCGTCACCGTTCACCGGCGGCGCAATCCTCGGCGACCGCGTCCGCATGCAAGATCACGCCACCGACCCGGGTGTTTTCATCCGATCGATGGCTACTCGCGGTCATCTTGGCGGGCTGTCGCTGGCCACTCCTGAAGCGGTGCGCGTCCTCGATGCGATCGGCCGCAAGTGGGTTCTGGTCGAAACCGTTGGCGTGGGCCAGGTCGAAGTCGAAGTCGCTGGCAAGGCTGACACCACGGTCGTTGTCGTCAACCCAGGGTGGGGCGACAGCGTGCAGGCCAACAAGGCCGGTCTGATGGAGATCGCTGACATCTTCGTCGTCAACAAGGCCGACCGCAAGGGTGTCGAAGAGACGCAGCGCGACCTGATGCAGATGCTCGACTTGGGCGCCATGCCCCACGATGCGTGGCGGCCGCCGATCATTCCAGCAGTTGGAACGACGGGGCAGGGAGTCACCGATATCTGGGACGCGGTGCTTGCACATCGCTCGGCCTCGGAAGCGTCCGGCGAACTCGAACGTCGCCGCACCTTCCGGTTGCGTGAGGAACTCCGCGAGATCATCGCGAACCGCCTCGGCCGCCGCGCTCGTGCGATCTGTACCGGTGACCGCTGGGACGAACTGACCGATCAAGTCGTTGCCCGCACCACTGATCCGTGGACCGCTGCAGACGAAATGCTCTCCGCAGTCGACGCCTGACGACTCGTGCAATGATGACGCAATGAGGGCGGTTCGAGCCACGTCTGACGGTGTGGCCGTCGTCGATGTGCCCAGCCCTCAGGCTGCAGGGATCACCGATCCGGTCACAGTACATCCGGTTGCTGTTGGGATCTGCGGGTCGGATTTGCATGTCATCGGTATGGGGCCGAGTGGCGTCACCCTCGGCCACGAGATCTCGGCTATCTATGAAGGGCGTCCGGTCGCAATCCAGCCGATGGCCTTCTGCCGCGAGTGCGCGGCCTGTCAGCGGGGCGATCAACACATGTGCTCGGTGGGTGGTCGCCGAGTCCATGGCATCCACATCGATGGCGGAATGGCTGACGAACTGGTCGTCGATGCGCAGTGCCTCGTCCCGCTCCCTGAGGGCGTCAGTGCCGAGGCGGCCAGCCTCGTCGAGCCGATTGCCGTGGGGGTACACGCGGTCAACAAGGTCGATCCCGTCGCCGGAATGCGTATTGCAGTGATTGGCGCCGGGACGGTCGGCCTGGTCGTCGCTGCGGTTACGCGAGACCGTGGGGTCGACCAGATTGACATCGTTGCTCGTCACGAGGCGCAGTTTGAGGCGGCTGAGCGCTTGGGCCTTCGACCGGTTCGAGCAGACGAACTCGGCTCGGGTTACGACATCGTGATCGATGCAGCTGGAAGCGAGTCGTCGCTGGCCGCGGCCATCGGGGCAGTGCGCTCGGCAGGCACCGTGCTCGTGCCAGGCATCTATTGGAGCGATGTCAACCTGCCCGGTTTGGCGCTCGGCTTGAAGGAAGTGCAGCTCCGCACGGCGCTGTACTGGGGCCATCATGATGGACGCCGCGAGACCGACATCGCAGCCGAGGTGCTCGGTCGACTTCCTGGGCTCCCTGATGCGTTGATCAGCCATCGCTTCGAACTGGGCGACGCTGCTCGTGCATTCACGACTGCAGCAGACCGCAGCGCCGGAGCAGTCAAGGTCATCGTCGACGTCAGTATCGGGTGACATCGTCGGGCCGGTCTCGGTGCTCACAGCGGTCCCGCGATCTCCTAGGTTTGTGCCCATGGCCTACGAACTCCTCACTCTCGAACGACTCGACAACGGCGTTGCCGTCCTCACCCTCGCCAACGGCAAGGTCAACGCGCTCTCCGGCGCGCTCGTTGCCGAGATCGGTGCAGCAGCACAAGAACTGACCGACGCCCCGCCAGCAGCGCTGATCGTCAGTGGCGGCGACCGGATCTTTGCCGCCGGCGCCGAGATCTCCGAGTTCGGTGGGCCAGAAGAAGCCAAGACGATCGGCCCGCAAATCCATGCAGCATTCAACCTGCTTGCCGCGCTGCCCTGCCTCGTGATTGCGTCGGTCAGCGGCTACGCACTCGGTGGCGGCTGCGAACTCGCGTTGGCATGCGACTACCGAATCGCGTCGGAGCGTGCGGTGTTCGGTCAGCCCGAGATTCTGCTCGGCATCATTCCTGGCGGTGGCGGCACGCAGCGGCTCGCGCGGGTAGTCGGTCCGTCGAAGGCCAAAGAGATCTGCCTGACCGGTCGAATGGTCAAGGCCGAAGAAGCCCATCGGATCGGCCTCGCGGACGAGGTCGTTCCACCCGAAGCGTTGATGGAACGTTCGCTCGAACTCGCCGCCACCCTTGCCAAGGGAGCGCTCACCGGCCAAGGCATCTGCAAGCGGGCCATCGACGAAGGCCTCTCGACATCACTCGCCGCAGGTTTGCAGATCGAACTCGATGCGTTTGTCGAAGTGTTCCGCACCGAAGACAGCCAAATCGGCGTCAAGAGCTTCCTCGAGAACGGTCCCGGAAAAGCGGAATTCACCGGGAAGTAATCCGAACCTGCCTGTCACACCGAGGTCCAAGAGCTTCCTCGAGAACGGTCCCGGAAAAGCGGAATTCACCG
>CAWUXP010000121.1:0-5316 GCA_963926495.1 Candidatus Ilumatobacter herschelensis | reverse complement strand
TTGAAGCACTGGCCCGGCAAGACGATCACCGAATACGACGATCATCTCTTCTGCATGATCACGATGAACCACCACCCGTTACACACCAACGACTGGTTCGCCGCCGAGTCAGTCCAGGGCCGCAACGTCGTGGTTGGCAACCTGGTGTACAGCCTGGTGCTGGGCATGAGCGTGCCTGACGTGAGCGGTGCAGCGATTGCGAACCTTGAAGTTGAGACGCTCCAGCACAAGTTCCCCACGTTCCATGGCGACACGATCCACGCCGAGACACGCGTTCTTGACGTCAAGGAGTCGAAGTCGAAGCCCGACCGCGGCATTGTCACCGTCGAGACAAAGGGCTTCAACCAGGACGGCAAAGAAGTCTGCTACTTCAAGCGCAAGGTCCTGATCTGGAAGAAGGCTGCTGCGCCCGAACGTAAGCGCCCGTACGACGGCACTGATGTCTGGGCCGATTGAACACGAGCTAACTCGAACCGAGCCAACGCGCATCGGTTTGGCCGAGTCGTTTGACGCCACAGCGGCGGCTTACGAGCTGGGCCGCCCCGAATACCCCGATGCAGTCCTCGACTGGTGGGACGAACGTGGCGCGTTCGAACCCGGTCACTTGGTCCTCGACCTCGCTGCCGGGACCGGCAAGTTGACTCGGCTGCTTCCGATCGTCTGTGAGCTGCATGCGGTGGAGCCGCTCGCCAACATGCGCCGCGAGTTCGCAGCGGCAGTTCCTGACGTCGACGTCCTCGACGGCACCGCCGAACAGATTCCGTACCCGGATAACACGTTCGACACAGTGCTGGTTGCCCAGGCGTTCCACTGGTTTGACCGGGATGTCGCACTGGCCGAAATTGCACGCGTTCTGAAGCCAGGTGGCGGGCTCGGTCTCGTGTGGAACGAAGATGACGGCGACGCAGCGCCATGGCTGGCGAAGGTCGTCGACGAGAAGCGACGTGCGGCGGCATCGACGATCAGCGCTGAGCAGTCTGTGGCCGAGGTACTTGCGCGCCAAGATGCGTTCGGCGCGGCTGATGAGATGGAACACCGCTGGGAGTTCGACACGACGATCGAACGGGTGCTGGCTGATGTGCTGTCGCACAGCTATGTGAGCTCGTTGCCTCCGGAACAGTGTCTCGCTGTGTTGACACGGACTCGTGAGTCGATCGAAACCGAACTCGGGACAGGTGTCGAATCAGTCGTGTATCCGTACCGGGCCGTCGCGTTCTGGGTGCCGACGGCAGAATGAGTCACCCCCGCATTGATGCCGGTGCGGTGCTGGCGTGGGGGCTTCCCCGGATGCGCGACCTGCCTTGGCGTAACGAGCGTGATCCGTGGCGCATCCTCGTCGCCGAAGTGATGTTGCAACAGACGCAGGTCGAACGAGTCATTCCGAAGTGGCGCGCCTTTCTCGATGTCTTTCCGACGCCGCGTGAGTGCGCCACGGCACCCCTGGGCGACGTTCTACGGCTCTGGCAGGGGCTCGGCTACCCACGGCGTGCACGTAATCTGCAGGCCACCGCAGCAGTCGTGGTTGAGCAGTACGGCGGTTTGCTTCCCGACAGCCTTGATCACCTGCTCGCCCTTCCCGGCATTGGTCCGTACACGGCCCGTGCGGTGTTGGCTTTTGCGTTCGAGCGGGACGTCGCGGTGGTCGATACGAACATTGCACGGGTCTTGGCGCGTACAGCAGGGGAGCGGCTGACACCCAAAGCAGCGCAGGTGCGTGCCGACGCTGCCGTTCCGCTCGGCGATGGGTGGGCGTGGAACCAGGTGATCATGGATCTTGGTGCCGGACTCTGCCGATCGAAGCCAACCTGCACAGCCTGTCCGCTTGCGCCGAATTGTGCGTGGAACAGTGCCGGGTGCCCCGACCCGGATCCGGCCGTTGGGTCGGCCGGTGTCAGCAGCAAACAAGCCCGCTTCGAAGGAAGCGCTCGCCAATCCCGTGGCAAGGTCCTGCGGGCGCTCAACGACGGCGCCCGACCCGCTGCTGACTTCGATCGGCACATCGTCAGCAGCCTGCTGGCCGACCGGCTCATCGAACAATCCGGCCTCGCCATCTCCCTCCCAACCTGACCCGCCCCAACCTGACCCGCCCCAAAATGGAGACTGTTTCTTTCTGCTGGCGCGTTGGAATGATCTCCATTTCTGAAGGGTTTGGGGCGGGGAGATGAGCGGGCCAATTACCGGTGGGTAGCTTGCGGGTTCTATCGTCGGGGGTGATGCGTCCAGCAAAAGACTTCTTCCGTCCGCTCGCCGTCGGGGCCCCTGAGCCTGTCCGCGAGATCCCGTTCCCGCCGAGCCGGATGATTCACTTCTTCCCGGCAGCTAACGAAAAGATGCGTTCGAAGGTGCCGCAGATCGCGCCGACGGTCGACATCCTCCTGGCGAACCTCGAAGACGGCGTTCCGGCCGATCAGAAGGAAGCCGCGCGTGCCGGTCTCGTCGAGATCGCGCAGAGCCCCACATTTGCTACGGACTTCGGCGCAACCCAGTTCTGGACGCGGGTCAACAGCCTCGACTCGCCGTGGGGCCTCGACGACATCACTGCTGCCGTGCTCGAAGCCGGTGAGGCGCTCGACGTGATCATGATCCCGAAGGTCGAAGGACCCGAAGACATCCACTACGTCGATCGGCTGGTCGCGCAGCTTGAAGCGAAAGCAGGCCTGACGAAGCCGATTCTGATTCATGCGATTCTCGAAACCGCACGAGGCATGGCCAACGTCGAAGCGATCTGCGCCGCGTCGCCACGCATGCAGGGCCTCTCGCTCGGCCCCGCCGACCTCGCAGCGAACCGCCGTATGAAGACCACCCGAGTTGGCGGTGGCCACCCCGGCTACCTGGTGCGTGCCGACCCGCCCATGGTGACGCTGCAAGACGGGACGGCCGAGACCGAGATCAACGCAGACCGCACCACCTACCAGCAAGACCTGTGGCACTACACGATTGCTCGCATGGTCGACGCCTGCGTGATGAACGGCATTCTGCCGTTCTACGGTCCGTTCGGCGACATTAAAGACACCGTTGCATGCGAAGACCAGTTCCGTAATGCTTACTTGCTCGGCTGTGTCGGCGCATGGAGCTTGCATCCGGTCCAGATCGATGTCGCCAAGAAGGTGTTCAGCCCGGCACCAGCCGACGTCGCACATGCACAGCGCGTGATCGACGCGATGGGCGACGGCACGGGCGCGCTGATGCTCGACGGCAAGATGGAAGACGACGCATCTGTCAAGCAGTGCCACGTCGTGGTCGAACTGGCCAAGGCGCTCTCGGCCAGCGACCCCGAACTTGCCGCTAGCTACGGCTTCTGAGAGAGATCACTCCAATGACGATCACCCCCACAGTCCAACTTCGTCCACGCCGCTCGGTGCTCTATATGCCCGCAGCCAACGACCGAGCACTTGAGAAGGCCAAGACGATTGCGGCCGACGCAATTATCTTCGATCTTGAAGATGCTGTGGCGCCTGACTCGAAGCCTGATGCCCGCGGTAAAGCCGTCGCGGCGGTGCGGTCGGGTGAGTACGGCAACCGTGAACTGACCATCCGTTGTAACGGCCTCGACACCGAGTGGGGTGCCGACGACATCGCCGCAGCAGGCGCAGCCTCACCAGCAGCTGTCGTTATCCCGAAGGTTGACACCGTCGAGCAGGTCGACGCCGTCTCGGCACAACTCGATGCCGCAGGCGCATCTGCGAGCACGATGATCTGGCCGATGATCGAGACGCCGACCGCCATGTTCAACGTCCGTTCGATCGCCGCGCATCCTCGCGTTGCGGTGTTGGTGATGGGGACCAACGACCTCGCCAAGGAACTGCGCGCGACAATTGTGGTCGGCCGCCATCCGCTCGTCCCGCATCTCGCCACCGCACTACTCGCTGCCCGCGAGGCTGGCAAGGTCATCCTCGATGGCGTCTACAACGACGTGCAAAACCCCGACGGATTTGCCGCCGAGTGTCAGCAGGGTATGGAGATGGGCTTCGACGGCAAGACGTTGATCCATCCGAGCCAGGTCGAACCAGCCAACGATGTGTGGGCCCCGAGTTCCGATGAAATCGCGTACGCGCAGCGGGTCATCGTGGCGTTCGACGAGGCAGTCGCCGCGGGCAAGGGCGTAGTCACGGTGGACGGTCGCATGATCGAAAACCTGCACGTCGACAACGCCCGCCGAGTACTCGCCACGTCAGCTGCGATCGCAGCACTGCAGTAAGCCGGGCAGCGCACGAGTTGCGCTGGCCCGGAGACCCGGAGTATCTCGTCGGGTGGTGCGGTGGCCCGCTTCGTCAGAGTGTCAGGGCGTCCAGAATCTGGTCGAAGGCCACGTCGGCGTACGTGAGCATCTCGTCGTCGGTGCGATCTTGGATCGGATGTGGCGTGAACACACGCGACACAGCGGGAAAGCCGAGTGCTGTCGATTGTGCCTTGGCAGCATCGACGAACTGGTCGGAGGCGATGAACATCGAGGGGATGCCACGCAGTTCGAAATCATTGATGTCGTGCACACTGCACGACGTGCAACTGCCTCAATCCGCCAAGGCTTCGATGACCACCTGGCATTCGGTAGCGATCTGGTGGCGAAGGTCGACGGGCGCCGGCTTGGCGAAGGTCGGCTTCACGTAGCGCTTGACGTTCGCGCCAATGCCGACCAGCCGTTCCTCGATCCGGTCGAGGAAGATGTCGCCACGCGGCTTTGAGATGTCCAGCAGGCCAACGGTCATGCCGGCAAGCGACGCGGGGCGCGCCAGGCGCTCGCGTTCGACGAGCGTCCGTTCGCTGGTTGGATCGAGGATCGTGCTCATCACCCTTGTTTAGTACACGACAGGTCGTGTGACCGGCTTGGAGCCCTTGTCGCCGTTGACCCACCCGCCGATGATCTGGCTGAACAGGCCGGCACCGCCGCCCGCATAGGTCAGCATCAGGCCGCCAGGCCGGAATTTCGGCAGCGACTCGGCGGATGCAAACGCTTCGGGAACGCCCTCAGCGATTCCGTCGGCGCCACGCACCAGCTCGGCACCCGATCGGTTGAGATGGCGACTGATCTCGGCGACGATGCGCTCGCGATCCCAGTGCGCGTCGTCGAAGACGCGGGCGTGCTCGGGACCCATCACGACGATGGCATCGAACATCATGATCAGCTTGGGATGGTTGACACCTTGGAGCTTGGCTGCGAACGACTTGGCGAGCGACTCGGGCTCACGAGACAACTGGTCGACCATGCAGTGTGGCCCTTCGCCGGCGAAGACCGTGAGGCCGTCGACGCCGTCGTCGAGGCCGTGCTCGCCGGCGAGTCGACCGTACGGCGAGGTGTCGTCGGCTTCAGCGAAGCAG
>CAWUXP010000120.1:0-37999 GCA_963926495.1 Candidatus Ilumatobacter herschelensis | reverse complement strand
GCCGGTAAACCGGAAATGCCTGAGTCCAGCGTCACCAAGATGGCCGAAGACATGCTGCCCAAGCTGCGCGTCGCCGATTGGCTCGACCGTGCCGAGGCCGCTCAGCGCCAGATGCAGCACCTCGATCTACGCGATCTCCGCAGCGTCGTTGCAGCGAGCGCCGATCCGATGGTCGCTCGTGACGAGTCAACGCGTGTCATCGCCGACGAGCTCAAGGCATCTCTGGCCACGAAGCAGTCCGAAGAGATGGCCAACTGGCTCGAAGATGTCGATGCCGCGCTCACTGTCGGCCGAGTCATTCGGGCACTGCGACTCTCGTCGCAGCCTCCGAAGGCGGGCGTCATGTTCCCGCCACAGCTCGCCAAGCGTCTCGGCGAAGCAGCAACCAACTCTCTGCTTCCGGAGGATTCCGGCGATCGCTGGTCGGCAGTCCTCGAAGCTGCAGCCTTCTCCCCCGTCCGCGCCCTCGTGACCCCAACGGTTGTGCCGACCACCATCGATGACGAACTGAGAAAAACAACACTGCGCCTCGGCCCGCTGTTGCCGCAGATCGCCGCATTGCTCGGAATCGAAGTGCCTGCCGGCACGAAGCGGCCCAAGCCGCTCCGTCCCACAAGCCGCAAGGAACAGAAGAAAGTCCGCGACGACAAGCGCGAGCCGGGCCAAGGAGAACGCAGCAGCCGTGAAGGCGGCGGCGGCGCACGCGAAGGCGGCGGCGGACGCGAAGGCGGACGTGACGCTCGCGGAGGCGGCGGACGCGATGATCGCGGCGGCGGAGGCCGAGACGATCGTGGCGGTCGTGGCAAGCCGAGCGGTCCGAAGGACCGTCCCAAGGGCATGCGTGACGTTGCTGAAGTGATGGCCGCCAAGCGTGCCGCCGAAGCAGCCGAAGTAGAAGCCAAGGCAGCAGCTGAAGCAGCCGAGGCCCAGGCCGCGGCCGAGGCCGCCGAAACACAGGCCGCAGCCGAAGCAGCTGAAGTAGAAGCCAAGGCAGCTGCTGATGTACCTGCCGACGACGCTGCAGCCGAAGACGCATCGACCGACGAGTCTGCAAGCACACCTGCCGACGACGCATCCGCCGAGGATGCACCCGCCGACGCAACGCCCGCTGCTGCCGACGATGCTCCAGAAGTAGCTGACGTTCCAGCGGACGACTCCACCGACAACACCTGATCGTTGACGGCGGGTTGGCTTCAGCGCCAGCCCGTCGCATACGCTCAGCTGCCATGTCAGACATTGTCACCTACGAAGCCGCGGGCCGTATTGCGGTCATCACCCTCAACCGTCCTGAAGCGCGCAACGCCGTTAATGGCGATGTAGCCGAGGGGCTCGAAGCTGCCATCGACCAACTCGAAGGCGATGACGACGTGTGGGTGGGCATTATCCAGGCCAATACTGACGGGCAATCCCGTCCGGTCTTCTGCGCCGGCGCCGATCTCAAAGCCATCAACTCCGGCGATGCAGCGCGTCTCAACACCAAGCGGGGAGGCTTTGCAGGGTTTGTCTACCGTGAGCGCCGCAAGCCGATCATCGCTGCTGTCGACGGACTCGCGACCGCTGGCGGCTGTGAGATCGTCCTCGCGGCCGACCTCGTCGTGGCAAGCACCCAGTCAGCCTTCGGCCTCGCCGAAGTGAAACGGAACCTAATCGCCGGCGCTGGCGGCCTCTTCCGACTTCCCAGGGCTATTGGCCAAGCAGCGGCAATGGAAGCAATCCTCACGGGCGAACCCATTCCAGCCGAGCGGGCCTACAGCCTCGGGTTGGTCTCACGCCTGACCGAGCCGGGTGGCGCACTCGCCGAGGCCACCAAGCTCGCAGAGCAAATCAGCCAATCAGCGCCGATGGCCGTGTCGGAAAGCCGCAAAATCGTGCAGGCCGCCGCCTTCGAGAGCGACGAGACGTTAATCAAGATGACCAACGAAGCAATGCGCCACGTCATGGCATCAGAGGATTTGAAAGAAGGTCTCTCAGCCTTCATCGAAAAGCGCCCGCCGCACTGGCAGGGCCGCTGACCCAGGCAACTGCGCAGACTGCCTCACGGCATCCGAACAGTCGGCAACCAGATCGGGGCCGCTCAGAGCAGCTTGTACGTAGTGATCAGCCGAGCGACGATACCCGCACGCTCGTAGAGGTTTTTCGTGTGTCGGTCCCCCGGCAGTGACTGGCCCTCCACGGCCACGGCACCGCACGCTCGGGCGCCCTCAATCGCAGCAGCGAGGAGCGCATCGCCGAATCCGAGTTCTCGCGCGGCCAGCGTCACCCAGACCTGGTCGACTCGGACGATCAAGTCCGAACCAAGCTGGGTAACCATGTATCCGACGACGACGTCGTCCATGTGACCAACCCAGACCTCAGCGGTGTCGCATCGGTCGACCCACTGCTTGCCGATCTCAGGGTGTTCAATTAGCCAACGTTCGCCACCGCGCTGCCCATCAAGAGCCGCTCGGGCCTCTGCTTCGAGTAGTTCGAGCTGTGCCACGTCGTCGGCATCGTGCCGATCAGCCAGACGAACATTGGGATCAATCACAGAGTCTTGCCTCGCGCAGCTGATCGAGTTTGCCCAGGACGGTCCGACGGTGGCGCCCTGCTGTCTCATACAACTCAATGACGTTACGTTCCGCCTGGGTCAGGCCGTCAAGTTTGCCAACGATGTGCGCCGCTGGCAATTGGTCGTAGTCGGGCAGTGCAAGAGTTTCGACTTCGGCCGTTGCCAGCTCGGGATCCGCTGTGGCGACAGGAATAGCTTCGACGTACATCTGAGCCACCGGCTGTTCGGCGGGAACGACGGCTGGCGCCAACCGCTCACGCAGCTGCTTGGCTCCGTGGTCAACGGCCATCTTGCCGATGAAACGAGCGAAAACAATTTGTTGTTTCGCTTTACCCACCATTGCGGGCAGATCACCGACGAGCTGAGCGCCAAGCCCGATCGGGGCGTAAAGCACTGCCGTCGCGAGTCGTTCCACCTGGGTGGGGCCGGATCGCGTCATGGCGACCTAATTAGGAAAAGATCGGGCAGTCGTCATCGCCAACGGGGCAATTCGGAGCGCTCGACTTCACTAACAGGAAGCAAGAGCTGCAGAGCTGTTCGTTCTGCTGCTTCGGCTGCAAACGTTCATCACCTTCACCCTTGGGCTCGGGCTCGTCGTCGTCGTCGTCGTCGTCGTCAGAAGCAACCAGGCGATCCTTCAGAATCTTGTCGAGGTCTTCTTCGACGTCGTCATCGAGTTCGTCGTCGTCATCGTCGTCGTCGTCGTCGGCGACCTTGCGCTTGGTCCGAGGCTTGACGGCCTCCTCCTCGTCGTCGTCGTCATCGTCAGCGTCATCGTCAGCGTCATCGTCAGCGACAAGATCGTCGTCATCATCGACGTCAAGGTCGTCGTCATCGAGTTCAGGCTCGACTTCTTCCTCTTCGGTCTCTTCTTCGGGGATGTCGTCTTCAGCCATGGTGCATTCTCGTCAGGTCGGTGCGCCACGCCTCATGCAAGTGCCGCTGCGGGCGGAGCATACGCTTACGCCGGGTCAGCACGGAGCACCACATTAGGTGACACCCGTCACATAGCGTCTGCGGTGCGGATCAGTCATGAATCAGCGGCGTCGCGCCGGGCTTCGGCTCGGCGTTCTGCCTCGAGCCGCTCGAGTTCTGGCGCTTCCGTCGTCATATGGTTCATCGTCGCAGCGATTGCGTGATGACCGGCCTTTTCAGCGATCAAGCGGTGCATCTCGAGCGCAACACGCCGATACGACGGGTGGCCTTGCGGTGACGAACGAAGTTCGAGCATGTGCATTGCCTCACGAGCGTTGAACTGCATGCTGTAGCGCATCCGGTACGCCATCGACACCGCATAGGGCGCCTGCTCGACAAAATCGGTGTTCAGAGCGTCGTATAGACCCGCTGATCGTTGCATCGCCTCGTCGAACTGGGCGCCGACGCCAGCTTGGTCAACCAGTTCCGGACGCGTGTAGCCGTGGTTCGGTGTGAGGCGCTGCCATTCGATGGTCAGCATTCGATGGCGCTGCATGTCGCGAAAGGCGCCGTAGTCGCTCAAGATGTCGAATCGGTAAAAGCTGCGCTCGAACGCCCGGCCGGGCTTATGGCGGCGGTTCTCGCGATCACCGACGTAGGCCCGCATGAGCGACACCTTCTCGTCAACGCCGAGGTTTCTGACTTTCTCGAGCAGTTGGTGCTCGGGCAGCGACGAGTGGGCATAGCAAATGGATGCCAACAGCTTGTCTTCAGCGTCAGGGTCGAAGTCGACGAGTTCGACTTCGGCCGCTACATCGACCGGCGCATCACCGAAGAGGTCATCAACGACCGCCTTGGTGCCCGTCCGTGTCTCGGTCAAATAGTTGCTCCATCGACCTCCACGATCTGGAATATCGACCCTGCGCAAGAAGCTCGGAATGACCTTGCGGAGCTCGTGCAGCATGAGGTCGGCGTAATCGCGAGCTTCTGGCAGCGCACTCGCACGCATTCGGAGTAGGAGCGCTTCAAACGCCTGGCCCGTCCCGTAGATACCGACGTTCGACGTCGCTGCTGCAGGCAAAATACCGCGGACGGCGTCGAGCGCTTTGGCCTTGGTGGCCATGCGATAGACGAATTCGCTGTTATCGCCGCGGGACACCGTGTTGCGGACAAACTCTGTGACGGTCTCGGCGCATTGGCTGTAACTGTCGAAAATCCGATCGAGGTCACCGACGTAACGGGTGCCAAGCGGGCCGGCGAGCACTGCGGGGTCGCGGTAAAACCGGTATCGGCCACCGAGCCGCGAGTCATACGCGATATAGCGGGTGCTTTGTTCGAGGTAGCTCATGAGCCGACCCCACTCAAGCACCTTGGTCAAGATGTTCGACGCCTGTTCACAGGCGAGATGGACTCCACCCAGCTGGGCAACCGAGTCGTCTCCGTAGTCGAAAAACACTCGCTCGTACAGTTCCTCTGCACGATCGAGACCGATCGTGGCGTCAACCGAGAGATCGCCGGAAATGTCCAGGTCGCCGACGAATTCGTCGAGGAACAGCCTTCTGAGCGACTTCGGACTTCGGCTGTACCGGGCGAACAATGCACCCTTCACGACCTCCGGCAGATTGACGAGCGCGAACACTGGCCCATCGAGGTTCGTGAAGTATCGGCGGAGGATATCGGCCTCGTCCGCTGTGAAGGACTCTGGGACGTAGACGGCCACGGGAAGGTACTCTACGACGGCGGGAGCGCGACAACGGGTATTGTCGCGATTGTCTGGCGCGGTACGGTCCCGGTGGTGGAGCACATTAAGATCGCAATTGTCGGTGTGACCCTGATGGCGTTCGCTGCAGTCTCGCGGCGGATCGACTCGTCGCCACTCACGATGCCGATGCTCTTCGTGGCAACGGGCGCAGCCCTTTCGGCGCTGGGCATCGTCGAGGTTGGCGCCGAAATGGGGCCGTTGGCCTCCTCGCCGAGGTCACGCTCGCCGTCATTCTGTTCAGCGATGCCAATCGATTATCGCTCCCCCGCGTGCGGCGATTCATCGCGATTCCTGGGCGACTGCTCGGAATAGGGCTGCCACTCACGATTCTCGCCGGGGCGCTCGTGAACCGTCTGCTCTTTGACGACTGGCCATGGGCCCAGGCGCTCCTCCTCGCTGCGGTTCTCGCACCAACCGACGCAGCACTGGGCAGTGCTGTTCTGTCCGACGAGAGCGTGCCGGCACGCGACCGACTGGCATTGAACGTGGAATCAGGTCTCAACGACGGGCTGGTCGTTCCAGTTGTTGCTGTGTGCACCAGCCTGGTACTCGAGAGCAGCCGTTCCACGGCATCGTGGGTCGGCTTCGTGACACAGCAGATCGGGTACGGAGCGCTTGCAGGAGCACTGATCGGGTTCGGTGGAATCGGGCTCCTCCGGAAGGCGCGTGCAGCTGGTTGGTCCGATGGCCGATACGAGCAGATCGCCACTTTCGCACTGCCTGTGGTCGCATTCTGCGGGGCTGCCGCTGTCGGCGGAAATGGCTTCATTGCAGCATTCGGAGCTGGCTTGGCCTTCGGAAGTGGCGGATTGCATCGAGGTTCCAGCGCTGCAGAGGACAACATGGCCGGGCCCGAAGAGGCCGAACACCTCGCCGAGTTCACCGAAGACGCTGCCGAGCTGCTCGGTGTGGTCACCTTCTTCGTCTTCGGCAATCTGTTTGTCGGCGACGCGCTCGGCGAGTTTGGCCCGACGGTTGTCATCGCGGCACTCGCAAGCCTCACAGTTGTTCGTATGGTTCCCGTTGCAATCGCGCTCATCGGCTCGGGCCTCGACAGCGCGGCGAAGGCCTTCATCGGGTGGTTCGGACCACGTGGCCTGGCGTCGATCGTGTTCGGCATTCTGCTGCTCGAACAACTGGAGGAACGCTCAGAAACCGCCGACCAACTTGTAGGTGTGATCTCCCTCACCGTCACGCTGTCGGTGTTCCTACACGGAGCGACCGCGGCATACGGGGCCCGTCGCTACGGCGCACACGCTGCCGACGTCGAGCCAATGCACGAACCGATACCGATGCCTCGTGTACGTCGCGGTCGGCAAGCTCAGCCGTAGACGACGGCGGCGTCCGGTTCGACAACGACCTGCAACGAGCGAGCTCGTCCACTGGGGCGTCCGTCGATGCATATGGCGAGGGGCCGATCAAAAGTCCAGCAGCGTTCGCGGAACGCACGCGTCTCGATCGATGGGTGTGGAACGTGGCCCCCGGTAGGCAGCCGCCGACGAGCCTCCAACCGTTGACGAAATCGAAATCCACTTCCCCATTCGACGCTCTCGGCCCGGCCGTCGTTGGGATGTCCGCGAGACACCACGTGCCAGTCACCGAGAAACTGCGCGTTCATCACCATCAGTACCGGCCCTCGCCACCAGCCGCCACTCCACGGCGGCGACTGCACTGTCACGTGGGCAACGGCCGTCGCGGCACGCTCGTCGTCGAGACGAATTCGTAACAGATCGATCGGGAATTCGAGCAGCGCCAAACGGCCGTCGAGCGGTCGCGCCCCGATGGTCCGGTGCAAGTCGCCGCTCGTGGGAACAACCGGCAGGCGGACGTCAGCTGTCAGTAAACGGGCAACATCTTGGTCCGAGTCGGCGAGCTGAAGATCAGACGGCCGTGTGACCTCGATCCCCCAGGGCTTGCCTTTTTCGATCGTCACGAGGTGGCTGGCTGTTCGGTTTCGTCGTCGCGACCGGTGGTCGGCGCGGCGCTGTCCGAAACGACCCCGCGGAATGCGGCTTCGGCTGCTTCTCCTGCGGCTCGACGCGTCCCCCGCAGCGGAGCAACCACCGACAGCTGCCTGAGGAGGTCGATGAGTTGACGGGTTGTCCTGACGAAGTCGCCTCCGGTCATTTCCTCATCGTCGACCACTGCGGCGAAACCCTCGCCGGCGACCCAGGCGTAGGCGATCGCGGCGAAGGTCGGGTCGGGATCGCGATGCTCGGCGACTTCCGCAGCGCGCGCCTTGGCGTTCAGGTCCTCGCTGAGCGCAGCCATACGATTCCAGCGGGACCGCATGTCATCGGACGAGAACCACGGACGTGGCGGCGGCTCAGGGCTGCGGTGCTCGTACACCACTGTCGACACGAGCGCAGCGAGGTCAGCCGGACTGAGGCCATCGAACAGGCCAGCACCTAGCGCCTCAGCAACGAACAGGTCGGATTCATGGAAGATCCGCGACAACATCTCGCCTGCCTCTGTCAACTCCCACATCTCGAGGTCGGCGTACCCGAACGTTTCCAGCACGCCCAGGATGCGGTCGAAGTCACGCGCCAACGTGGAGGTCTTGCCGTCGACGCGGCCCTCGATCTCGACGACCTCACGTTGCGCTTTGACGGCTGAAGCCAACGAACTGAGTCGCTGTTTGAGGTCAGGGTCTCGGGCAACCGGGTGCATTTCGGCGCTCATCGCCGCACCCCGATCGCTGCCCTCGCTGCGGATCTTCGGCGCGGCTGCCAACTTCGCCTTCCGCAATCGGTAGGCGACTTCCTTGCGGTATTCCTTGCGATTCGGTGCGAAGTTCGGCGGCAACTTGATCGACCCGATCGCTGCGGGCGGCGAGTCAAAATCTTCGGCCATTGCCTGCATCAGGTCGCCGCCTTTACTCACGAGCGACAGGCGCGATCCCGATTTGCGAGTCGCTGATGCCACGACGACCACTGGGCCTCGATGCTTGCCCTTGAACAGCTGGATCACCACACCCGGCTTGAGCTGCTGAATCGTTTGATCCACGTCGTCGCTGCGTTCGTAACGACGGTCTCGGCGCGACGCCTTTTCTAGTGCTCGAAGCCGGGCGTATTCGTCGATATCACCGAACGGGCTCGTTGCCTGTGCGCGAAATTCAGCGGTTGCCGAGCGGCGCCGCTCAAGCCGTGCCTGCATCTTCACGATGTCGCGGTCGGCCTGATACTGGGCAAACGAAAGATTCAGTAGGTCGTGCGCCCGTTCGCATTCATACGTCCGAATTAGGTTGGCGGCCATGTTGTATGTCGGTCGGAAAGCCGACCGCAGATGGAATTGCGAACTGCCGGCGAGTTGGGCTACATCGTCGAAGCGGATCCACGGCGACCAGAGCACGACGGCGCTCCCGCGGTCATCGATGCCGCGTCGGCCAGCCCGGCCAGTGAGCTGCGTGTACTCCCCCGGCGTGAGCTGCTCGTGATGCTCGCCGGTGAATTTGGTGAGCTTCTCGATCACGACGCTGCGCGCTGGCATATTGATGCCGACGGCGAGCGTCTCCGTGGCGAAGACGACCTTGATGAGCCCGGCGATGAAGCATGCCTCGACGACTTCTTTCATCGGTGGCACCATGCCGGCGTGGTGGGCCGCGACACCTGCATAGAGTTGCAAGAGGTACTGGTCGTAACCGAGGACGGCAAGATCGGCCGGGTCGAGCCCACCGAGGCGAGCATCGACAATCTCGCGGATCGCCCTCCGGTCTTCGTCCGTTGTCAGGCCGACACCGAACTCGACGCAAGAGCGGGCCGCTTCGTCGCACTGATTCCGGCTAAAGATGAAGAAAATCGCGGGCAGCATGTCTTGCTGATGGAGCAACTTGAGCGTCTCGACCCGACCGGGCGGCACAAGCTTGCGGCGGTGCGCTCCCTTTTGGTTGCCGGACCCACTTCGGTCGTTGCGATCTTCACCGCGTCGGCCACCGGGCCCACGACGGATCGCCGACTCGTCAAGCCGCACCGCGTCACGATTCACCGCGCCGTTGACGAATGTCGGCAGCAAATGCAAACGATCTTCGTTGCGATCCTTTGCGAGGTACTGGTTAACCAGCTCAACAGGCCGCATCGACTCGGTGACGGCGTGCGTAGGGCCGCGCACCGTCGAAATCCAGTCAGCGAGCTGCTGGACGTTGCTGACCGTGGCTGACAGGCACACCAGCCGAACATGATCGGGTAGGTGGATCATCACCTCTTCCCAGACGGGCCCACGGAACGTGTCCTGGAGGAAGTGCACCTCATCGAGCACAACAAGGCCGAGATCCGAGAGTTGGCCAGCCCGGCCGTAAATCATGTTGCGTAAGACCTCGGTCGTCATGACCACGATCGGAGCGTCACCGTTGATCGAATTATCGCCGGTCAGTAGACCGACAGCGTCCGTACCGTGCATGGCGACCAGGTCGCGGTACTTCTGGTTGGATAACGCCTTGATCGGTGCTGTATAGAACGCTCGCTTGCCGTCGCGGTAAGCCGCCTCGATGCCGTACTCGGCAACGACGGTCTTGCCGCTGCCCGTCGGCGCAGCGACGACGACGTGCTTGCCGTCATCGAGCGCGTCGAATGCTTCGAGCTGGAATCGGTCAATCGGGAAGTTGTAGCGAGCGATCAGATCAGCTCGGTCAGCACGCACGGTCAAACTGTCGGCCGCTTGCGGAGCACCAGCCAGCCGACCAAAATCGCCACGAAGTACAACAACAGCATGGGCAATGCGAGCATCATCAGCGTGATCGGGTCGCCTGACGGCGTGATCACGGCGGCGATGACGAACATCCCAATCGTGGCGTACCGCCAACTCTTCAACAATGTTCTCGGCGTGACCACGTTGACCAATTGGAGGAAGACGAACAGAACAGGGAGCAGGAAGCCGACACCAAAGGCGAAGATCATCAGCCCGATCAGGCTGATGTAGCTGCCCACCGAGAAGATCTGCTGCACATCTTCGCCGGCCCAGCTGATCAGGAATTCGAGCGCTCGGTCGACGGTGAGGTAGGCGAGGCTGCCGCCAGCCGAGAACAGCACGACCGACGACAACACGAACGGGACGGCGTACTTGCGTTCCTTGGCGTGCAGTGCCGGCACCACGAAACGCCAGATCTGCCACAGGATGACCGGCAGAGCGGCAATGATGCCGCCGTACATGCCGACGCGGATGCGCGTCGACAACCCTTCGGTTGGCGTCGGGATGAACAGGCTTGGATCGCAGAAACCAGCCGGCTTCTCGTTACACAGGTCGACGTATGGCTGCTTGAGAAAAACAAGCACATGGTCGTAGAAAGCAATGATCACGACCATGCCGATCAGCACAGCGAGTGCAGATCGGATAATTCGTGTCCGCAGTTCGGCGAGGTGTTCGGTCAGCGTGAGTGTGTCCTCGACCCCGGCGTCTGCGTCATCAGTCACGGTGCTCATCCTGCGGCCACGTCAGCATCTGCGGCCACGTTGTCGTCAGCTATCGCCGGCTGGTCGCTCTGGTCGCTCTGGTCGCTCAGACTGTCGACGGCATCGTCTTGCGCGGTGGGAACAGCTGGTTCGATCGGGCCTCGCGCATTGGCGGCGGCGATCTGGTTGATGATCACTGGTGGCCCATCGTCGGGCTCGTCGTGCGTGATCGGCTCGACAGGCGCGCTCGGTTGCACTTCATCGGCCGACAACGTGCCGTTGTAGGCAGGGTCGGTGGCTTCGAGTGCTGCTTCGGTGATCGGGACGTCGGTGATGCCTGCTCGGTCAGCTGACTTGGCTGCTTCGCGCAGTGCACTGTCTTCGGCAGCTTGCTCGGCGATCTTTTTCGGGTCCGCAGCGTCTTGAACCAAACGAGCGGTTTCCTTCATCTCGCGGATCGGCTCGTCAAGAACGGACCTCAGCTCAGACTGGAAGCCGTTGCCCATCTTCTTCAGCTCGCCGTATGTCTGGGCAAACTTTCGAACCGCATCCGGCAACTTTTCTGGGCCAAGGACGACGAGTGCCAGCAGCAAAATGACAATGATCTCGCTGCCCTGGAGGTTGAACACGTCTTTCAGTCTACGTGGCTGGCATCATCTCGTTCAGTGCAGCAACGTCTTCCATCTCGCCTCGACCCACCGATCACGTTTGCCCATCGAGGTGCCCGCGCCCATGCGCCCGAGAACACCCTTGACGCATTTGAACTCGCCCTGAAGCTCGGCGCCTCTGGACTCGAGAGCGACGTCTGGCTCACGGCCGACGGTGTGGCTGTGCTCGATCACGACGGTGTGGTCAAACGGGGGATCCGCCGCAAGCCGATCAGTGCCGTGTTGCGTGCCGACCTTCCCGAGCACATACCCACCCTGGTTGAGCTCCTCGAACACTGTGGGACCGACTACGAGTTGTCACTCGACGTAAAAGATGCCGATGTAGCTGGAGTCATTGTTGACGACGTGCGTTCCGTTGACCCGGCGATGCTTCCTCGAACGTGGCTGTGTGATCCCGACTTCGAACGATGCGTCGCCCACCGTTCTGAGTTGCCCGACGTCAAGATCTTGAACTCGACTCGCCTCGGGCGCCTCAAAGAAGGCCCCGAACGTCGAGCAGCATCGCTGTCCCATCACGGCATCGATGGCGTCAATATGCATCGAACCGACTGGAACGGCGGTTTGGTCGCCCTGTTCCACCGGTTCAACCTCTACGCCTTTAGCTGGGACCTACAGTTCGACGACCACTTGGAGACCGCGTTCCGGATGGGTCTCGACGCCGTTTTCAGCGACCACGTCGACATCATGATGGACGCCTTCCAAAAACAAATCGGTGGCCCCATCCCGAGCTGAGCGAGAGCGAGTAGGGCCGCCAGACCCGAGAAAATGGTGATTGTGGCGTCAGCCACGGAGCGACGTCAGTCGCTCGCACGGCGAGGCCGTACTCACAACCATTGCCAATGCGATTTCGGCCAAAACACCACAAAGGCGCGGCCGACGAGGTCATCTTCGCTGATCGCGCCGAGATTGCGGCTGTCTTGGGACCCACCACGGTTGTCACCAAGCACGAACACAAAGTTGTCAGGAATGACTTGTGACGGGATGTCTCCGCCACATTGCCCCGGGGTCCGGTCTTTCTCGTCGAGGTATGGCTCATCGAGCACGCGCGACGTTGAGACGTCCGCTGCAGTGATCCGCACGACGCATCCGGTCATCTCGATCGTTTCGCCCGGCAGACCGACCACTCGCTTGATCAGGTCACGTTCAGTCGCGTTCGTCAGCTGATGCAGGACGACCACGTCACCGCGATTCGGGTCATGAAGACGGTAAGACAACTTGTTCACGAAAACGCGGTCACCCGTGTCGAGCGTGGTTGCCATCGACTGGCCATCAACGACGAAGTGGGCCAGCACAAATCCGCGGACGACAAACGCCACGAGAAGTGCGACCGTGACGACGACAACCCAATCCACGAAGGCCCGTGCGCCTGGTGAAATTTTCGATGCCAGACGGCCATCAATCGGGCCGCCACTAGGCGTGCCCATGGGTGAAGGCGGCAATGGCCCGTCATTCTGGATCGTCACGAGAGCCCAACGGTATCCGCCCACAACAGTCGAACGGTGGCGGACCGACATCGCCACCATGCTCCGATGCCCACCTCGATGATCAGAGCGTTTCGATCAGTCGGTCGACGCGTTCATCGTGACTCTTGAATGGGTCTTTACACAGCACGGTCCGCTGGGCTTGATCGTTCAGCTTCAAGTGCACCCAGTCGACGGTGTAATCACGGTTCTTTTCTTTAGCGCGCTTAACGAACTCGCCGCGCAGTCGGGCACGGGTTGTCTGAGGCGGAACGTCGATGGCGGTGTTGATGTCCTGATCGGTACAGATCCGCTCGACGAGGCCTCGGTCCTGCATCTTGTAAAAAGGGCTACGGCTCCGTGAGACGTCGTGGTATTGCAGGTCCAGTAACTGGACCCGCGCATGGCCGAGCGGCAGGTCGTGACGCTCCCGAAACTTCTCGATCAACTTGTATTTGATTACCCAGTCGACTTCTCGATCGAGTTTGAGCGGATCGTCTTCGATAGTGGTGACGCAGTGCTCCCACATGTCGAGCGCCTGCTGTTCCAACGGTGGGAAGCCTGGCCCGTCGGCGTAGCGCAGCGCCCGATCGAGATACTCCCGTTGGATATCCAGCGCGCTGACTTCCCGGCCATTCGCAAGCCGCACTGTCTGACGGCAGGTTACGTCATGGCTGATCTCGCGAATCGCCCTGATCGGATTCTCCAGGGTCATGTCGCGCAAAACGACGTTGGGATCTTCAAGCATCCGCAGCATGCAGGCTGCGGCACCAATTTTCAGGAAATTCGTGTACTCACTCATGTTCGAGTCACCGACGATGACGTGGAGCCGTCGGTACTTCTCGGCGTCGGCGTGGGGCTCGTCGCGCGTGTTGATAATTGGGCGGCTGCGGGTGGTTGCCGACGAGACGCCTTCCCAAATGTGGTCGGCGCGCTGAGCGATCGAAAACTTCGCTCCGCGGGCAGTCTGCAGCACTTTGCCCGAGCCGGCGTAGATCTGACGGCTCACAAAAAACGGGATCAACACCTCGGCGTACTTGCTGAGGTCAGCATCGCGGCTCGTGCAATAATTCTCGTGACAGCCGTAGCTGTTGCCTGCAGAGTCGGTGTTGTTCTTGAACAGGTAGATCGTTCCTCGAATCGACTCTTCGGCCAGTCGCTCTTCGGCCGATTCGACGAGTTGCTCAAGGATCCGTTCACCCGCCTTGTCGTGGACGACGCACTCGTAAATCGAGTCGCACTCAGGGGTCGCGTACTCAGGGTGCGATCCCACATCGAGATACAGCCGCGCTCCGTTCTGCAGGAACACGTTTGAGCTACGACCCCAAGACACCACCCGGCGAAAAAGATAACGGGCGACTTCGTCAGGGCTGAGTCGGCGCTGGCCACGCAACGTGCACGTGATGCCGTACTCGTTCTCCAGCCCGTAGATCCGACGTTCCATCAGTTGCTGCTCACATCCGTCAACCTAATCCACGTCATCGGGCTGCGGCATGTCGGCCAGCCGACTCAGTGGACGCGGGCGTCAGGGAACAGCTTCAGGAAGTTCTCACCGTAGAAGTTCGCCCTGACCTGCTCGCTGCGATCGCCGAGTGACTTCTCGAACCGACCAATCGGGTCCTTGCCGCCTTCAACGTGCGGGTAGTCGCTCGAAAAGAGGTAGATGTCGTCGTAACTGGTGTCGGTGAGGATGCCGATGTCTTCAAAGGCGAACGGGGTGAAAGCCATCTGTTCCCGAATCGTCTCACTCGGGAAGCGCTTGAGTTCGGCGAGGTATTGGTCGACGCGACTCCACGAACGGACCACCCAGTCAAGTCGAGTCAGCATCGCCGGAACCCAGCCGGCGCCCAGCTCGACTGCTGCACCACGCAGCTTCGGAAACTTCACGAAGATGCCATCCATCAAAAGTACCGACAGGAAAGTTTCTGGCCCCTGATGCATGACAGCCATGTCCTCGCTCCGGACGTTCTCGCCGCCCGCCCATCCAGTCGCGCACGGCAGCGCGACCGGTGTTCGTCCACACCGGATCGAGCTGGAGCGGTGCGCCTCCGACATGCAGAACAAATGGCCGACCAGAGTCGGCCAAACGCTCCCAGAACGGGTGCAGGTCGACGTGACTCGGCGACCGATCCCCTGTGGCCATGTGCGGTACCCAGACCGCCTCCAACCCAGCGTGCAGTGCGAACTCAAGTTCGACGAGGGCTAGCGCCGGGTTGTTCAGTGGCACGACCGCGACGCCCATCAGTCGACTGTCGTTCGCCACGAACTCACTCATTGCTCGGTTGTGCGCACGGGTGGCCCCGTAGCGGATGTCGTCGGGGAGGTTTGCACTTGGGTGAAACGGAGTGACGACGCTGTGGGTTGCAAAAACCAGTTGTTTCTTGAAACCGAGCATGTCCATCGCAACCGATCGGTCATCGCGGTCGAAGGCGCCGAGTGCTTGGATTTCCTTTGATTCAGCGATGAGTAGATCGCCGAGCGCCACCTGCGCCTCGACGTGCGCAACCGAGTGTTTCGAACCGTTTGCCACGATGGCGTCGACTTCTTCGTTGGTCACCAGCGAGGCGGAGTAGTTGACCGGCCGGATCTGATCGCGTATCGCCGGGTCGGCGTAATCAATCAGGAAGTTTGGCAACTCCATGATGTGGCTGTCGGCGTCGTAGAAAGGCCGGCTGGACGGTGCATACGTCATACTGCGACCGTAGACGGTCCATATGAGCGTTGGACAGTGCGCAAATACTTCGACGCAAACGTCAGCCCAAAACCGGTTCTCAGGCGAGCAGTTCGGCGAGAACTGTGGAGTCGACACGAGAGAAACATCGCCGTTCACTGCCACGCGCTAGCTCCGCCACTTCGAGATCACCCACTTCGATCTGGCGATCGGGCCCGCTTAATGCTGCGAGACCGACACGGATCGCTGCGCCACGGTCGAGACCGTCAGTAAAGCTCTCGCCGAGCCGACCACGAATCGCTTCGGCGTCGCCACCAATCGCTGCGTAGTCGCGTTCGTCGACGACGGTGCCGTCGTAGAGCAGGTGGAACATCTGGTCGCCAGACGGGTCGAGGCCGACTTCGGCAACGAGGATCTCAACCTCCATTGGCTTCATCTCATGGGTGAAGATGTTGCCGAGCATCTGGGCGTAGCTGTTTGCCAGGCTGCGTGCGTCGACGTCGTCTCGGGAGTACTGGAAGCCCTTGAGATCAGCTGCACGCACGCCGGCGACCCGAAGCTGGTCGAACTCGTTGTACTTGCCGACGCCAGCAAAGGCAATGCGGTCGTAGATCTCCGAGATCTTTCGGAGTGTTTCGGATGCGTTCTCGGCGACAATGACGATGCCGTCGTTGTGCCGGATAGCGACCAGGGCACGTCCTCGCGAGATGCCTTTGCGCGCATAGTCGGCACGGTCTTTCATCATCTGTTCGGGCGCAACGTAGAACGGTTGACTCATCGGCTTCTCACTTCATTGACGATCGCTTCGAATCGGGCTGCAAGATCGGTGTCGTCGACACGTTCCCATCCATCGGCATCGATCGCGGCAACAACCGGATAGATCCCACGGAGTACGTCAGGCCCGCCGGTGGCGCTGTCGGCGTCGGCTGCCTCCCAGAGCGAGCGGCACGCCAGTTGAATTGCTTCGTCACGGGACAGACCGTCCCGGAACCCAACCTTGATCACTGTGCTCGCGTGCACACTGCCTGAGCCCGTCGATACGTGATTGCGCTCCTCATATCGGCCACCAGTGGCATCGAAGTCCCAAAGCCGGCCCACCTCGCGCCGCACGTCGTAGCCCGCGAAGATCGGTACGACGACCATGCCCTGCATCGCTGCGGGCAGGTTTCCGCGGACCATTGCCGACAGCTGGTTTGCCTTGCCTTCCAGGCTCAGCGACGAGCCTTCGACCTTCTCGTAATGCTCCAACTGCAGCTGAAACATCTTGACCATTTCCATTGCGGGGCCAGCTGCACCGGCGATCGCCACGGCACTGTGCCGATCAGCCTGTACGACCTTCTCCATCGATCGGTTGGAGATGATGTTGCCCGACGTCGCCCGACGGTCCCCCGCCATCACGACGCCACCCTCGTACTTGAGGGCTACACATGTGGTCGCATGCGGAACCGCGAAACTTGCGCCGACAACTGACCCATTGGTCCTGATGTCTGGTGACATTCCGATACGCCGGAGGAGTTCAGGAAAACTTGACCCCGGGTCGTCGCCCGGAGCGAAGAACGGCATCGACACGGGTCTACTGCCCGCCCTTCTGGACGTACGACTTCACGAAGTCTTCAGCGTTGGTTTCCAGGACTTCGTCAATTTCGTCGAGCAGATCGTCGATGTCAGCTTTGATCTTGTCACCGGTCTCGGTGACGGCTTCAGCCGCTGTGTCGACATTCTCTTCGGTCTCTTGAGTGGGCTTGGACTTTTGGATCCGTTCGGCCATTGTTGTCTCCCCTGATAGCTGCTGCTCGGTGACCGAGCACTGTGTCGAACTGTGTCGAACTGTATTGACCTTTTGGCTACTCACCCAGTCGATCGAGAAGTTCCCGTGCAGTGTCGCACCCGTTGATCAACTCTGCGACATGCTCAGCGGTCCCTCTGAGCGGTTCCATCATTGGGACTCGACGGAGCGGATCACGCCCAACGTCAAAAACCAACGAGTCCCAATTGGCTGCCACGATTTCGTCTGGGTACTTCTTGAGGCAGACACCACGGAAGTACGCCCGGGTCGTCGAAGGCGGCGCAGTCATCGCTGCGACTGCTTCGTCCATCGTGACCAGCGTGTCCAATCCGGCACGGTCAGCCAGGCACTTGTCTTTTCGCATGTCGTGGTACTGCAGGTCGATTGCCTTGAGGCGAGGTGTGCCTGGGGCGAGGCCATGCCGATCGGCGTATCCATCGACCAAGCGTTTCTTTGCAATCCAGTCGACCCAGTGCGCCATCGAATCGAGGTCAGTTTCGAGCCCCTGGAGGACGGTCTCCCACTTCGCCATCACGTCAGCGCCCACCGCCTCGCCCACCGACTCGAGGCCGTGGGTTTGGGCGTACTTCTGGGCCCGCTCAAACAAGCCCCACTGCACTTCGAGCGCTGTCGCCCGACTGCCGTCGCGCAGCATGATTGTCTGGCGCAGCGACGGGTCGTGGCTGACCTGGCGAATTGCAGCAACGGGATTGCCGAGCAGCCAATCATCACCGAGTTCGTTATCTTCAATCATCGACAGAATGATCGACGAGGTGCCAACCTTCAAGTAGGTGGCGACCTCGCTCATGTTCGCGTCGCCCACGATCACATGGAGGCGGCGGTACTTCTGTGCGTCGGCGTGTGGTTCGTCGCGAGTGTTGACGATCGGCCGTTTCAGCGTCGTTTCGAGCCCGATTTCTTCTTCAAAGAAATCGGCACGTTGGCTGATCTGGTAGCCGATGTCATCATTTGGACGACCGGGAAGTTCGCAGCCAACCTTGCCAGCACCGCAGAAAATCTGGCGCGTGACGAAGTGCGGCGTGATCTGGCTCGCCATCCGGCCGAACGGCAAATCTCGACTCAGCAAGTAATTTTCATGACAGCCGTAGCTGTTGCCCTTGCCGTCCGAATTGTTTTTGTGAATAATCATTTCGGCGCCGTCGGCGCTCTGCGGGTCGCTCGCGAGTACAGCGTTCGCATGTGTCATCGATGCCCGAATAATCTCGTCGGCGGCTCGATCCCAAACGACAGCTTCGCGAGCGTTGGTCACCTCGGGCGACGAAATCTCGGGGTGAGCGTGATCGACGTAGTAGCGCGCTCCGTTTGTCAGCACGGCGTTGACGAGCGTGGTCTCGACCTCCGGGGCAATCGACTCGTCTATCGAGTCACCGCGAGCGTCGTTGGATGGTTGTTCGTCTTCGAAGTCCCAGCCGATCCGGCCACGCTGACGGGCGATCGACGAAATATACGCGTTGATGAGCAACGACGACGCTGACACAGGATTACTGTCGGCGCCGCGGACGATGATTCCGTATTCGGTCTCGATGCCGAGCACCTTCGGGAGGGCCATGCCGTCAAGCTACCTGAGGGACGTGAACTGCTCCGGTTCGTTCGATCAGAACAGCGTCACAAAACTTCGAAGGTGAGGCCCGCATTTTCTACGAGCGCATCGATGAGGGGCGCGCCAAGCGCCGTCGCCGGTGTCCAGAATCCGCCTTGAACATCAGAGTCGAGGAGCGTCAGTGCGGCCTCGCCCAGCATCTTCGACGTGGAGCCGTATCCGGGGTCACGATCACCGGTCACCTTGGTGATAAGCGTGTCGCCAGAAGCTGTGGTGCCGTGGAATCGAATGTCGAAGAAACCCGCTTGCTGAGCCTCCGGTGACGGCCCTTCACCGGGCTCCGGCAAAAACTTGCCGAGCACCTTGCGCATTGGCCCGATGGACGCTGCACCCATAAATCCGCCCAGGCCACCACTGAGGCCGAGCGCCTTGGCCCGGCCAGTCATGCCATCACCCATCATCATTGCTTCGCCGTACGTGAAGTCATCGCCCCAGACGTGGTCAAGGAGCGAGTGAGTACGGAAGACCACTCGGGTGTTCGTGCCAGCCATGACAAACGGCGCCAACCAGGAGTCGAGCCCATCATCGTGGACCGGCAGCGTGACATTCGGCTGGTCCTTTCCTTCACGATCGCCCTTCACCCCGAGTGCATAAGGGTTACCAAGGACCTTGCGCAGGCTCGGGTCTGCCGACACTTCTTCCATCATGTTCATCATCGAAGCCACGGTGCCACCGCTGGCGCCGCCCTTCATCGCCTTGACGCCCATGCTGATCGTCGAGCATGGCGTCCCAAACTGCTCGATCGCGGCCTGCTGGGTGTACCAGACGCCGAGGTCGCTCGGCACCGAATCGAACCCGCACGCGTGGACGATCCTGGCGCCTGTCTCGACAGCGCGCTCTTGGTAGCGATCGATCATGCGCTGCATCCATTGCGGCTCACCAGTGAGGTCGCAGTAATCGATGCCCGCTTCGGCAACGGCAGCAACCAGCTTCGATCCGTAAAGCGCATACGGGCCAACTGTCGAGATGACGAGTTTGGTCGACGCGCACAGCGCGGCAATCGCGTCAGCGTCATCAGCGTCAGCAATGATCCGGGGCACGTCGGCACCGGTCGACTCGGCCACCGCATCAAGTTTCTGCGCATTCCGGCCGGCAATCGCCCATTTGACAGTCTCACCGTCAGTGCCGTGCCGATCGACGAGGTACTTGCAGAGGATCTGACCGACGAAGCTCGTTGCTCCAAAGACCACAATGTCATGCTTGCGTTGCGCTGCCATTCACCAAACCGTATCCACATCGCGGTAGACCGTCCCATGATTCTCGTGAAGTGTCGGTGACCAGGAACGAGAAAGTTCAGACAACGCTGCAGGCAAGCAGAATGGACGACTAGCACCATCTGCTCGGTTGCGTGTACGGACAAGACCAAGCCCAATACAGCCGCAACATCGCGAGCTCGTCGTTTTGGCCCTTGCGCGCATCTTGGCGATGTCGGACTGGTTCCGGCCCGGCCGCGGCCTCGCACTCGGGGTGATGATCGGAGCGTTGACGATTGGTACAGCGCTCCCCCACCTCATCAACGCACTCGGTGGTCTCGAATCGCGCGCCACACTTCTGAGCGCCTCGCCCATGACGTTCGTCGGTGGCGTCACCGCTGCACGCGGATGTACAGCGGGGCCGTACACACGCCATCGCTGGCAACATTCGACCCAGCGGAACTTTGAGCGATCGCCGGCAACCGCGAATTCCGTCTTGCCAGCGCGGGCTACTGCGGACACATATGGCAGCTTTACGCGATGTGGGCCTTCCGAATCGGACCGCGCCGCGCCGTCCAACCGGAGCCCGAAACAACCGCATTCGTCAGCCCATTCTTCTAAAGCGCCCTACAGGTACTGACCAGTCTGGGCCCGCTCGATAGCTCGGCCACCAGTCGGGTCGTCGGCCGTGTCGGGGGTGACGAGGGTGCGGATGAAGACAATCCGTTCACCCTTCTTGCCGGAGATCTTCGCCCAATCGTCGGGGTTCGTGGTGTTCGGCAGGTCTTGGTGTTCCTTGTACTCCTGCTTGATCGAGTCGAGTAAATCCTGCGTACGAACACCCTTCTCGCCGCCGTTGATGACCCGCTTGATCGCAAGCTTCTTGGCCCGGCGCACGATGTTTTCGATCATGGCTCCCGAGCTGAAGTCCTTGTAGTACATGACTTCTTTGTCACCGTTTTGGTAGGTGACCTCGAGGAACTTGTTGGCCTCGTCCTCCTTGTACATCTCGCGCACTGTGGCATCGAGCATTGAGTCGATCGTCTCAGACTGGTCAAGCGGTATCTCGTTCGTGAGATACTGCGCAAAGATCGCGCGGGCACCGATTTCGTTCGGGCGCTCAATCTTGATCTTCACGTCGAGGCGACCCGGGCGCAGGATGGCGGGATCGATCAGGTCTTCACGGTTGGTGGCACCAATGACGATCACGTTCTTTAGGCCTTCGACGCCATCGATCTCAGCCAGGAGCTGCGGCACGATCGTCGACTCCATGTCGGAACTAATGCCGGTGCCGCGAGTGCGGAACATCGAGTCCATTTCGTCGAAGAACACAATGACGGGCCAGCCCTCGTCACTCTTCTCACGGGCCCGCTGGAAGACCAGCCGGATTTGGCGCTCGGTCTCGCCGACGTATTTATTGAGCAGCTCCGGGCCCTTGATATTGATGAAGTACGAACGGCCCTTACCCTCGCCCACCTTGTCGGCGACCTTCTTGGCGAGGCTGTTGGCAACCGCCTTCGCAATCAACGTCTTGCCGCAGCCAGGAGGGCCGTAGAGCAGAATCCCCTTCGGTGCCGGCAACTGATGCTCGGCGAAGAGATCATGGTGGAGGAACGGCAGCTCGACAGCGTCGGCGATCTGCTCGATCTGCTCGTCGAGGCCACCTATGTCGGTGTAGGAGATGTCGGGCACTTCTTCGAGCAGCAGGTCTTCCACCTCGGGACGCGGCAGCTTCTCGAGCAGCAGGTTCGAGCGGACGTCAAGACGCAGATGGTCGCCGCTGCGGATGAGCGTGCCGCGCAGGTTGTCGGCCAGCTCGCAGACGCGTTCTTCATCGGCGCGACCCACAACGAGAGCCCTGATGCCGTCTTCCATGACGTCTTTGACCGTCACGACCTCGCCGGTGATCTCCGACGCACGCGACATGACAACGTTAAAGCTCTCGTTCAACACGACCTCAGCGCCTCGGTTCAGCAACTCGTGGTCGATGTCGGGGTGGAGCGACACACGCATCTTGCGACCGCTCGTGAGCACGTCGACGGTCTGATCGTCGTTCTTTCCGACGACGATGCCGTACGCCGATGGCGGCTGGCTCAACTTGTCAACTTCCTCGCGCAGGGTGGTGATCTGCTCACGCGCCTCGCGCAGGGTGTACGAGAGCCTCTCGTTCTGACTCACAGCTTGCGCGAGTTGGCCTTTGGTTTCCAGTGGCCGTTCTTCCAGCGAGCGCATCCGCGGAGGGGCATCAGACAGCCGGCTCCGGAGATGCTCAATTTCCTCGCGCAGGCTGGCCACCTGCTCGTCAAGATCAACGGTCGATTCGTCCGGGCTCGCCATGACCCAAACGTACACGGAGTGACTCCCCCTTGCCCGACGCATCGCCACCTTCAGATGCACCTTTACAAACCCCGGTCCATGTAAAGTCAAGAGCTACACAAACGAGTCGCTACACGTCTCGCCATCGAACTCTGAGCGCTCGTTCAGAACCCAATACCTAAAGGGAGCCAACTGACATGAAGGTCTGGATTGATCAGGATCTCTGCACGGGCGACGGTCTCTGCGAGGAAATCGCACCCGACGTCTTCACGCTGCTGGACGACGGCCTCGCGTACGTCGTTGAAGGTGACAAGATTTTCGCTAAGGCGAAGGGCAACCCTGAAGGCGCCGAAGGCCTCGCCGAATTCCCCGACAAGATGCTCGATGC
This sequence comes from Candidatus Ilumatobacter herschelensis, assembly GCA_963926495.1. Taxonomy (GTDB): domain Bacteria; phylum Actinomycetota; class Acidimicrobiia; order Acidimicrobiales; family Ilumatobacteraceae; genus Ilumatobacter_A; species Ilumatobacter_A herschelensis. The sequence continues at coordinate 15,287 of CAWUXP010000120.1, read as the reverse complement.
TGTTGTTGAATCCGCCGAGGAATGCCCCGGCGAGTGCATCTATATCGAGCCGTAGCGCTTCGCTGCTCCTGAGCAGCCCCAAATTCTAAACGGCCCGCAATCTCTTGATTGTGGGCCGTTGCGCGTTCTGGTCCTCCCGCTCACCGCCTCACCCCACGCATTGTGTGAGGCGGTGAGGCGCCAGTTTCTGTGATCACCATTCCCGACAATCGCTCGCCCAAACCCGGTCCCGCTCGTGCGCCTGATCGGTAGACACGCGTGCAGGTACGATCAATCTCATGGCCGGGGCGACGCAGAACCAGCAAGAACCACGCCAGCGGTCGGCGCGTGGTGAGGGCGCGAAGTTGCGCGTCGATCTGCTCGACGCGGCTGCCGAGTTGATGGCCACACACGAGTCGATCGAGGCGATCTCGCTACGTGCAGTTGCACGCCTAGCCGGTGTGTCGCCAACTGCTGTGTATCGCCATTTCGATGATCACCTCGACCTCCTGGCTCAGGCCGTCGACTACTGCTGGACCAATTTTCGCGACGCGATGCAGCGGGGCAAAGACAGCTCAGCTGATCCGTACGTCGCCTTCCACAACACAGGTTTGAACTACATCGACTTCGCGATGCAGCATCGTGGGCAGTACCGGGTGATCTTCGCGAATCGCCTCGACCTCGGTATCAAGCCGACCACTTCGGCACTGGAGGCATTCGACGTTCTCGTGGACCTCGTCACACAGGTGCTCGAAGCAAACGGCGACGACCGCGTCGCCTTCGACGTGGCCATTCAGGTGCACACATGGATTCACGGCATCGTCGACCTTGTTGGCGGCAATCCAGAAATGCCCTGGCCCGACACAGACACGATGCTCGACGGCCTCGGTACATCCCTGCGACTCGCCCCTGCCGACTGAACAACGTTGTCACCCTGAGGTTCGACCTCGGAATGACAACCTCGACGCCACAATTAGGCGGTGGGCTTCGGACCGCGTTCGCTCTTGCCGAGGAACCGAGCAACGGTGAGGAATGCAGTGTGGGCGACCATGCGATGGTCGGGCCGCACAGCCTGACCTTCGATGTGCCAGCCACGATGCAAGACCTCAAGCGTGCGAGCGTCGATCCATTTGCCCTTCAAGGCCTCGCGGACCTTGGCAGCCTGGGTGATCGACGGCGTATACGCGATGAGGATGCCACCGGCGCGCAGCGCCGACTCAGCGTGCGGCACGACGTTCCACGGCTCAGGGATATCGAGCACTACTCGGTCGAACGGGCCGTGCGCGGGGTCGATGGGCTCGTAGCCATCTCGAATGTGGATGTCATAACGAGACATCGCTTCGGATCCGAGGAAACTCTCAACGTTCTTCTTGGCACGGTTGGCGAAGTCTTCGCGAAGTTCGTAGCCGACAATCTCCGCACCGTAACGAAGCATCGTCATCGACAACGCTCCTGAGCCGATACCTGTCTCGAAGACCTTCACGCCGGGGCCGATATCTGCCAACATGCAGATAGGGCCAAGGTCCTTCGGGTAGATGACCTGCGCACCACGCGGCATCTCGACGACAAAGTCCTCAAGCGTCGGGCGGATGACTATGTACTCCGACCCCTTCGTCGAGTTGACAAAGACGCCTTCCGGATTGCCGATGATCTGGCTGTGCGAAACGAAGCCGTTGTGGCTATGGAACTCGCCATCGTCGGCGAGGTCAATCATGTAGCGGCGCTTCTTGCTATCGAGCAGTAACGCCTTTTCGCCGACGGCGAAGAGTCCAGTCATTAATCAAATCCAGTGCTTGTCAGTGTCGTCGACAACGTTGCTTGAGCACCATCTCGACGGGAACGGCCTCATGTGTACTCGACTTCTCGAGCAATCGGCAGAACGCGCCCACATCTCCGGTGGTTGGCGTTCAGAACGACCTCCGGACTACTCGATCTCTGGGTCCGGATTCCGGAGCGAGAGATCGCGCATATCAGGATGCCCGCTTTGCGGCCTTCTTCTGAGCACGCGACATCTGCGCACGATCAGCTTTGCGGCGATCTGCCGCAGCCATTGCTGCAGTTTTCTGAGCACGCTTGACGACCTTACGCTTCGGCTTTGCCGCAGCTTTGCGTGCCCATGAATCGGCGACGTCGGCACTTGCCTGTGCTTTCAGACCAGCCTTGGTCAGCCCAAGACCCCTACGCTGCTTGGCAGACAGCGGCTTGGAATTCACCACTTTGACGAACGAGTTGAACCCAACCTTCTGCTTGGCGATCGGCTCAGGGTTCTTGCCTAAAAACTTCTTGATCGAGCCCTGCCCGAAAACCAACGCCCCGATGATCTTCCAGAACGTGCTCGGTCCGAGGAAGCCGGACGAGACCGCTTTGCGTCGAATGACGACCGACGGACGGAACGCACGCGGGAGCAGGGCCATCAGGACACCGCCATCAGACGCGGCGGATCTCGACGATTGCACTCTTCTTCTTACCCGAGCGCTTACCCAGGAGGAAGAAGATGATCATGAGGACCATGCCGCCGCCCGCAGCAATGCTGGCAATAGAGGTCTTTTTGTCGTCGACTTTGCCCTGCACGTCGCCCTGCAGACCCTGCAGCTTGCCGCGCAGGTCGTCAGGAGTGATCGTCTTGGGTGTTTCGGGGGTGGTCTTCTTGGCCATGATGACGGTTCCGGCTTCTCTCAGGACTTTTTCTTCGGGAGGGGCTCTTTGTTTAGGTACGTCTTCTTGATGCGTAGCAACGTAAATACCAGGAGCGGCACGGTGACCGCCAAGGTGATTGCGTAGGCAACCCACGACAGGGCGCCCGTTGCCGAGCGATCCCATTCGGTCTGGACGAGTCGGAGTACACCGAGTAGGACGAGCGACAAACCAAGGCCCATAGCGAATGCCGCAGCAGCGCCATACGCCAACCACGAGCCAGCGCCCTTGAGCGGGCCCAGCGTCTCCTGCTTTGCATATGCTTTGACGAACTCGATCACTTCGCCAAGCGAGGCATCGTCTTGCTTGCGGGGCGGTTTCGTCGCGTCGATGCTGTCTGGCACACAACAGTTTCTATCAGGTCAACGAGCGATTCGAGCCATGCGCACTCGTCAGCTCAGACGGAATTTGAGCATCGCCTCGACGTCATCGAGAACTTCATCAAGCACGTCAAGCCGGACACCCGGCCCCGACGCGCACAACAAACGATGACGATCAGCTGGCCCGATCGGCGCCAACGACGCGAGGTGGTATGTGGCAACGAGCGGATCATCGGAGATTTCGGACTCGGCCAGATCAAGCGGCACATCGCCCAACTCGGCAGAGAGCGCCAGTGCTGCCCGAACTCGGGCATGTGACGCGGCGACATGCAGCGCCAGCGCCGGCGGGTCGGGATCTTCGTCTGGCCAGTCCTCGACGTCGGCAAGCGGATACGGCTCATCGGGGAGCCAGGCGTTCACTCGGATTCGCCTGGTGCCCACTGCGACCATCGAATAGCGCTCGTTATCGAGTGCCTCGACTTTGATCATCTGAGCAATCGTGCCGACCATTGCCCGATCGTCGCCGCCACCAGCCTCGGAGCCATGAGTGATGAGTGCCTGACCGAACTCTGGTTCGCCGTCTTGCTGCAGGCAATCGATGACCATCTGTCGATACCGCGGTTCGAAGACGTGCAGCGGAAGAATGCCACCCGGCAGCAAGACCATGCCGAGCGGGAACATCGGGATCACGGCCATTGGCTCACCTTGCCACGCAGATCAGCGAGGCGCCAGTTCAGCTGCGTCCGGACCAGCCGGATAACTGTCGAACCGCTCGCCGAACACCTGCCAGAGCGAATCGTATGTCTCGTCGGCAATTTCGTTGTCGTTGAGAATCAGCACGAATTCGAGGGTGTCTCCGTCGCCCGCATCTACATATCCCGCTAGCGCCTTCGATGCCATCGGAGGCTCGTCGACAGGCGGATTGCCGAGCGTGCCCGTTTTAGCGAAGAGCTTGCCGACCATTGGCGAGTCGAGGAATTCGCTGCGCAGCGTCCCGGTTTCGCCAGCAATGGAGAGCCCCGTCGCCACGACGCTGCCGCGCCCGCGCTGCAGCACCTGGAGCATTGCTTGGCAGGTGAACGTGTTCTGCGGATGCAGCCCCGAGCCATCGAGTACCCGGACACCGTTGAGGGAAACACCCCACTCGCCGAGCGTCCGATCGATGACCCTGAGCCCTGCGACCCGGGTGCCCTGCCCCGAGTCGGCGACCCCGAGTTCCTTCAGCAACATCTCAGCCGTGTTGTTGTCGCTGTTGATCAACATTTCGTTCACGATGTCGCTGAGCGGCGCTGACGTCACGGTGCCGATGACATCGGCGACCGTCGAGGCCCGACCGCTGCCCCACCCGTTGTTGACTGCCACACCGCGGTTGCCGAGCAACCTTGTGAGCTCGCGCGCGGCTGCACTGTTGGGGTCGTCTTGCGCGCCGGTTAGGCCGCGGACCCGCGCATCGTTGACAAGCAGTGCGTCGTAAGGACCAGCATCGTTGAAGGCGATACCGTCGGCCCAACCCGCAACCACGAACTCGTCGTCGTAACGCGATCCATCGCCGATCACCGTCCCGTTAATCCGCTCGACACCGTTGGCAACGAACGCGTCGGCGAGCACGTCGAGTGACGTCGTGTTAAACGCTGGAAAAGAATCGTCGTCGATCGGGTAATCGTCGGCGGTCAGCAGCGGATCGCCGCCACCGACGAGAAACACATCCCCATCGATCACGCCATCGACGATCCGCGGGACACGGACGGTCGTTGCGAACGTGTAATCAGGGCCAAGTACATCGATCGCCACTGCCGCGACAACGAGCTTGAGGGTGCTCGCAGGGACCACCGGCTGATCAGCTCGATACGTGGTGACATCGGCCCCGTTTACCGAGACAGCGAAACACGATGTCTGGTTCAAAAATCCGAAGAGCGGCTCGATGTTTTCGGCGAGCCGGTTGGCGTCCGCAAGGTCAGCAACCGACTCCGGTATCCGACGATAATCAAGCAGCGATGTCGTCAACACCGCACGCTGCGTTGCCACACCAATCGATCGAGCTGATGATTCACCGGGCGTACTGTTGTCGTCACCTTTGAGCTCGGCGACCGCTGCACGACTGTTGTCGTACCGATCTGCCTCAGCGTCGAGCCATTGCTGTCCGAGCAGCAGTCCGACTGCCGGGACGATGGCAAGTCCACCGAGTAACAGCAACGGCGCACGCCTGTAGCGCAATGGTGACGCCACCACATCAACCCGCATGTTCACGACTGCTGTCTACCTCCGCTGATCGGTTGACAGGACGCGCCCCGACAGATCAGCGGGGCCCGAGCTGCGCCGGCGTGGCACCGGACGGATAGGTGTCAAGCGCTTCCGCCAAATCGTTCCAGATCGGCCGATACTCGCTCTGGTCAGAAATGGTCGGTCCGTTGAGTATCAGTGTGTACTCGACTGCTGTGCCGCCCTCGACCGGCAGATATCCGGACAGCGCCTTAACTGCTGGCGGGTCGGCGTTGAATGGGGGGTTGTTGAGCGTGCCGGTCTTGCCCGTCAACCGCCCTGCCACTGAATGGTCCGTAAAAATATCGCGCAACGTGCCCGTCTCACCGGCGATTGGCAGTGCTCCGCCCAGAGGAGACGTTGGGCTATGTCGCTGCAGCACAGCAAGAATCGCAGCGCACGTCAGCCGGTTATCGAGGCTCAATCCGGATCCGTCAGACAGCACGATGTTGGTTGTTTCAATGCCCCACTCCGCAAGCTTGGCCGTCATCACGCGCGCCCCTGCTTCTCGCGAACCGACCCCTTCACCCACGAACCCAATCTCTTTCATGAGCAACTCAGCAGTGTTGTTGTCGCTGTTGGCCAGCATCTCGGCAACAATCTCGGCGACAGGCGACGATTCGATGGAAGCAATGACGGTCGCCTCGGGTGTCGCCACCCCAGACGACGCTCCGCCTGCGATGCTGATGCCGCGCTCCTGCAGCAACCGAGTGAACTCACGTGCCGCACCCTCGTTCGGATCACTGGCGCGCTGGTTGTCGTTGAGCACTCGACTGTCGTTGGCCATCAAGGCGTCATAGGGCCCAGCCTCGAGGCCAGCCACACCAACCCCCCAGCCGGGTGCAAAGAACTCGTCGTCATAACGGCTGCCGTCGCCAACTACGCCACCCGTGATCTGAGTGACTCCGGCGTCTCGCACGGAGTTGGCCAACGTGTCGAGCGATGTCGGTGACAGCACGGCATACCGTTCCATACTCGACGTCGGATACCAGTCGGAAGACAGCAGTGGGTCACCTCCGCCGACAAGGAAGAGGTCGCCGCTAACCACCCCATCGACCGGCCTGGCGCCAGCCGACACTGAGGTCGTCAAGCGGTTTTCGGCGCCGAGCACGTCAAGCGCTGCGGCCGCCACGATCATTTTCTGATTGCTGGCCGGGATAACCGCCACGTCGGCATTACGTGCTCCGATCAAAATTGCATCAACCGAGATCGCTGCACAGGATCGATCGTTCAACGTGGCGAGGAACGGGACCACGGTCTGCTCGAAGTCAGACATATTCAGCTCACGTGACAGCACTGTTGGAAATCGGCGCAGCGACAGCATCGACGTCGACAGCGCCGCAGGCGGGGGTGGCGGCGCAACCAACGTGCTTGGCGGTGGCGGTGCCGGCTCGTTGTCGTCGACGGCACCTTCGGCCCAGTTGAAGAGCGCAAACAGCCCCACTGCCGGAATCAGAGCGAACACCCCGAGCGCCACGAGCGGGCCTGGCCCACGCTCACGTTGAGCGCGCTTTGGTGCCGGTCTCCGGGAACCCAACGGAATTGGTCGATTCACCGACCGCGCGCCTGTCGAAACGCCTGATGTCGCACCATATGGCCCAGCGCCGTGACGGCCTGGCCGCCGCTCGAGTAGCACAGCCGACCCGTTGCCCGAACCGTTGCAGGCCCGGCGTTATCTGGATCGGCCAGCGCCAGCTCGGTGCAGGTCAGGATCGGCTTGCCTGTCGCCACGCTCAACTCGTGCGCAGCCTCAGCGAAACGAGCGTCTTGACGCTCGTGGTAGCTAACGATCCGCTCCAGCCCGTGATCAGGGAAGAACTTTCCCTCGCGCATCATCCGAGCTTGGTTCGACTGGATTCCGAGGCCGAGGTAAATGATCGAGTGAACATCGGGATGGTTCGCAACGAGCGCCATCACGTCGGGAACCGTGTCACGGGTTTCGCCCCCGGCACAGTCGATCGGGTTGTTCTTACTCCAGCGCGGCGGAAGAAGTTCGTCGATCGCTGCTTCGAGGTCGGCCGGAATGTCCATGAGGTTGAGGTCGCGGTCGCGAGTAATCGCATCAGCGGTCACCACTCCCCAGCCACCGACAGTCGTCAGAACCATCACGTTTGGCCCAGCGGGAAGGGGCTGGGTCGCGAACGTTGCAGCGGTGTCAAACGCTTCAGTGACGTTCGCTGCCCTCGTAATCCCGGCACTGCGACACGCTCCATCGAAGATCTTGTCGTCAGCAGCCAATGCTCCAGTGTGGCTGGCCGCAGCCTGCGCTCCGCCTTCGGTCGCTCCGCCTTTGACCAGCACGAGCGGCTTGCGCGCCGCCGCTCCGGCCAGGCGGTCCATCAGACCTTTACCGTCGGTGATGCCCTCGACGTAGGCGAGCCCGACGGTCGTCGCGTCGTCTTCGGCATACCAGTCGAGGTAGTCAGCAACGCTGACCGCAGCGGCATTGCCCGCCGAGATCGCCCGGCTGATACCGACACCTGATGCCCGAGACATGTTCAGGAAGGTCGACACGAAGTTGCCGCTCTGGCTCGCGACACCAATGCCACCGGCTGGCGGGTTGGGCGCCACAATTTGAGCGCAGAGGTCGACCGGCGTACTCACCACGCCCTGACCATTCGGCCCCGCGAGCAAGATGCCGAGTTCGTCGGCCAGCGCCACGAGCGCATCTTCAGCTTCTTGGCCTGCTTCGTCTGACTCGCCGTACCCGGCTGACGTGAGGAATGCGGCTCCAATTCCCTTGGCCGCACACGCCCGGAGTAAATCGGGGTTGGTCGAAGCCGGGGTACAGACAAAGACGAGGTCGGCCGCCCCGTCGGGGATTTCGGCGATGTCGGCAACCGTTTGGATGCCCAGCACTTCCTCGCCCTTTAAGTTCGTACCGAAGACCGCTCCTGAATACCCCGAGGCCAAAATGTTGTGTAGCGACACGAATCCGAACTTGCCGGGGTGCGTAGATGCACCGGACACCACGACTCCCTTCGGTTCGAACAGTGCTTGGAACTGCTCGTTACTGGGGCGTGGCCGCAGCGCAGCCCGAGTAGTTGACGGTGGCCTCAACTCGACGAGGCCGTCAACGGCAACAAGCGCACCGCTCGGCTCGACAATCAGTGGGTTGATGTCAACACTCGCTACATCGTCACGGTCCGCAGCCAGGCGTCCAAGCCCGACGAGCACTGCCGCCAATTGCGCCAGGTCGACTGCAGCCTCGCCGCGGAAATCACCGAGCAGTTTCTGCGTTGCGAGGTCACGGATCATGTCAGCCGCGGTCTGCTCATCGAGCGGTGCCGGACGGAAAACGACGTCAGCGACCGCCTCTGCCAGGATTCCTCCCACACCGAGCATCACAGTCGGCCCGAACTGTTCGTCACGGACCACACCGGCAATCAGTTCGCGGTTACCCGAGATCATCGGGGCCACGAGTACGGTCACGTCACCATCTTCCGGTCGTGCCGCTCCCAGTAGCTCTGCAGCAGCAGCCTCGACGGCCGAGCGGTCTGCGAGGCGCAGGCGAACAAGCCCGCGTTCGGTTTTGTGGGCTATGGCGTCGCCGTTCAGCTTGGCCACAACGGGATAGCCAAGCTCATCTGCTGCATCGCCTGCCTCGGCGGCCGACGCGACGAAGCGCTCAGCAGCAATCGGAATGCCGTATTCAGCGAGCAACGACTTGCTCGCCTGTTCGGACAAGGTGGTGGAATCGTGCGCGTCGGAGGCCATCAGGTCAACACCGTAGTTTCGCCAGCGTCTCCGTTCAGGGCTCCCCGCCGGAAATCACATGCGTGCTGAAATCGTGGCGAACCAATTGGTCAGGCGGGAACGAGCGCGGCCTGAAAAAACTCGATGATGTGTGCACTCCGGCGGTCGAGCGCGCCCGACGACAGAGGGTTCTCATCGAGCAGGCCCTCGAGGAACGGAGCGTCGGAGAAATAGCTCAGCAATGCGCCGTATCCGGTCAGCAACAACTGCTCGGCATTCTGCTGGCGGAAGGTGCCTGCATCCATCTCGCGGCGGAAGTAGTCGGCGGCCTCGTCGAACATGGGTCGAAGCACCGCAGCAAGATCGATGCCGAGATGGACGCCTCCATCGATCGCTTCACGACGCATGAGAATCACGTAGTTCGGGTTGTCGGCAAAAAATCCGAATCCGGCACGCAAAACGCCTTCGACTTTTTTCCAGCCTGACGCCGGCGCATCGATTGCACCAACGAGCCGCGCGAACCAGTCGCTGAGCAGTCGTTCGAATACCTCGCCGTACAGCGCTTCTTTCGAAGCAAAATGGTGAAGCAGACTGGGCCTGCGGATACCTACCTCTGCCGCGATGTCGTTCAGTGAGGTACCGCTGTATCCGGCATACGCAAAGCAAACAAGCGACGCGTCGAGAATCTGGTCGCGCGTCGACCGCTCGGCGCCAGCGCCAACAGGAACTGCCTCGGTGATCGCGTGACTCGACATGCCAGATGCAACCTAGCTGGTCACTCTGCAAGGTGGACGGCGAATGTTCTACGGCGAGCATGACCAGTTTAGCCCTCCCTACCTACCGGTCGGTAGGGATGATATTCTTCAGCAATGCAAACTCTCCTGATGGCTACCGGCGTCGGTCTCGGACTCACGCTGGTTGCCAATTTCTGTACGACTGTCTATCTGCATCGCGCGCTCTCCCATCGTGCCGTCGCAATCGCTGCACCCGTCACCCACCTGTTCCGATTCGTGCTCTGGCTGTCGACAGGCATCCGTCCTCGCCAATGGGTTGCAGTCCATCGGAAGCATCACGCCTTCACCGATGTCGATGGCGATCCGCACTCCCCTGTGCTGCACGGTTGGGTCAAGGTCCAGATTCAGAACTACTTCATGTATCGGCGTGCAGCAAACAACCCGGAAACCGTTGCTCGCTACGCCACAGACATGCCTCCGACTCGCCTCGACCGCTGGGTCTACGACCGTCCGCTCCTGGGCCTCGGGCTCGGAATCGCACTCACGGTGAGCGTGTTTGGCTGGCAGGTGGGGCTACTGGCGTCGTTCTTTCACTTGAACTTCTACATCGGCGGGTCCGCAGCGGTCAACGCAATCGGCCACCGCTTCGGCCGCCGTCCCTACGCGAACGGAGCTGGCAACCTGCAGTGGCTCGCTTTTCTCACCGCAGGCGAAGGCCTCCACAACAACCATCACGCAGCGCCAACGTCGGCTCGTCTGTCGCATCGGTGGTTTGAGATCGATCCCGGCTGGTGGCTGATCACGACCCTCAGCTGGGTCGGCTTGGCAAAAGTCCGGCTCACCGAACTTAAACTTGTCTCAGACCAACTCCGCCCCAAGGCGCAACACCCCGCCTAATGAAGTGGTCGGGCTGGCCGCCAAATCAGGCCGCGCAGTCCACCCCGCACCAGACCCCGCATTCCAAAACTGAGACCATCTCTCGGCTCCGCCGAGCAGCACCAGTCTCCATTTTAGTAGATGGTCACCTGAGTGGAGGCCCGGCCTGAAAACGACGAAAGCCACCACTCCCGTTTGGGAAGCAGCGACTCTCGACTTTGAATTCCTGATTTCGGATCACGCAACGCCGGTTTCGGCGAAGCTGGACAAAATTCAGGCTGGAGGGTAGACGCCCATGCCTGCAGCTTTTTCGGTGCTCCAGAAGATGGTGGCGATCTCTTCGATGTAGTCGACGAGCTGCTGGCTGGCAGCGGGGTCCATCGTCTTCTTGGCCTCGCCGCCCTGGTGAACGGCCTTCCAGAAAAGCTCGTGGAGGCCTGGGTTGGCCTCGAAGTGGGCCGGAGCGAAGAAGTCGGCCCACAGCACCATCAGGTGATGCTTGGCATTCTCGGCCTGCTGTTCCTTGACGGAGACACAGCGCGCGCGAAAGACCTCGTCGTCGGATTCGGCGTACTTCTTGGCGGTCTTGACGCAAGAGAGCGCAGCAATCTTGGCCTCGGCGGGGTCGTAGACGCCGCAGTAGAGGTCGCAGTGTGCGTGAGCGACGGTGGACGAGGCGAAAATCTTGGCGAACATGGTGTCTCCTAGGTGGTTTGGAAGGTGGGAACACATCGAGCATTCCCAGAATCAATGAGCCAAAACATACACTGCACCATCGACACTGGACCGAGACCAGAGCCAGAAATCACATGCACCCACGCATTCGCCAACTTCTCCCTCGTCGATTCCTGACTGCTGACCGCTCAATGGAGCCGACGCTCGTAGACGGTCAGGGCCTAATCGGTGTCCAGTGGGGGCGGCCCGCTGTCGGCCAACTCCGGACGTTTGAACATCCCGATCGTTCGGGGTTCTGGCTGGTCAAGCGAGTGACAGCGGTCAGTGGCGACTCAATGATCGTCGAGTCCGACAATCTGAACGTTGGTGCGGTGGACTCGAATCATTTCGGGCCGGTCAGCGTCGCAGGTTCCTATCGAATCGTCGTCCGCGTTCCCCGGCGATGGATGTAGCCCGGATCACAAACACAACAAACCCGGCCATTTTCTGGTTCGACATCACTCTCCCTGCTGTCTCTGACGCTGGGGTGCTGGCGGCTTGGTCTGGCTCCTACGATGAGCATCATGCAGATCGTTTCATCGCTCTTCGTCGAGAACTTCGAGATGCGGGAGGCCCCAGGCCCGTCAACGCGCATCGACATGACCGGAGCAATGTTCTCCATGGCCGCGCCCGCCCCAGCGCCGCTCACCATTTCGCCGCACCTGGTCGCCCTGATCTTCTGCCCCGCAGGTGAATCAGGCAACGGCGTGTTCGAAGTGGTGTTCCGCAACGGCGTCGAGGAAGACAGCGAGCAACTCGCCCGCAACGTCAGCCCTTTCACCGTCGAGCCGAGCAAGTTCACGTACCGACTCGTCAAGGGTGAGCTCGAGTTCGACAGTTACAAGCAGATTTTTGCGCACTGTCGCGTCAACAAAGAACCGTGGCATCTCGTTCCCTTTACTCTCTTGCCTCCAGTCGGGTCAGATTAATCGACAACTGCGTTGCGCGTAGATCTCGCTCACCGGTCCTCAGCACGCGCCTCGTCCGTGCCCGATCTCACCCGAGTGGGCGTCTTTGATTGCCAACTGGCGGCTAGCGGCTAGCGGCTGGCGGCTGGCGGCTGGCGGCTGGCGGCTGGCGGGCAACTACACATCTCTGTGAAATGAGATTGATTCTGAACGGTTCTCGTGACGGTCGGCTACTCTCGCCCGCGTGTCGCTGACTGCTGAACAAGACGCCAACGCCATCTCCCTCGTGAGGGGCATGTCCATGGACGGACCGCTCGCTGCGAACAGCGGGCACCAGGGAACGGGCATGGCGCTCGCTCCCCTGGGTCACACCCTCTACAGCCGGGTGATGAAGCACGATCCAGCCGATCCGCACTGGCCCGACCGCGACCGGTTCGTGCTGTCCGGCGGACACGTATCGATTCTTCAGTATTCAATGCTCTTCCTGTCCGGCTACGGACTTGAACTCGACGACCTCAAGCAGTTCCGTCAGTGGGACTCGCTCACACCCGGTCACCCCGAAGTCGGCCACACCGCCGGCGTCGAAGTCACCACCGGACCACTCGGTCAGGGCTTCGCCAACGCCGTCGGCATGGCAATCGCCGAAGCCAACCTGCGGGCCCGCTTTGGCCCCGACGCAATGAACCACCACACGTTCGTGATCGTCGGCGACGGCTGCCTCATGGAAGGTGTCAGCCACGAAGCCGCCTCGTGGGCCGGCCACCTCGGCCTCGGTCACCTCGTCTGCATCTTCGACGACAACAAAATCACCATCGACGGTGAGACCAACCTCACGGTCAACGAAGACACCGCAGCGCGGTTCCGTTCCTACGGCTGGGACGTGCAGGAAGTCGGCGACATCAGCAACGACGTCGATGCACTCGAAGCCGCTCTCAACGCTGCCAAGGCCACACCCCAGCCGACGCTGATCATGCTGCGGACCCACATCGCGTACCCCTCCCCCGATCACGTCGACACGAATCACGCCCACGGCAACCCGTTCACGCCTGACGACGTCACCCGCACCAAAGAAGTGATGGGGATTCCCGACGAGCCGTTCTGGGCGCCAGACGACCTCGTTGCCGCGTATCGATCCGACGCTGCCGATCGCGGTCGCGCGGCGAACGCTGCATGGAAAACGGCGGCTGCGCACACCACGTCGAATCCCGAGTGGCAAGCCGCGTGGGGCCAAACCGGCCTTGACGGTTGGAACGCCGACCTCCCGACCTACGACCAGGGCGATTCGGTGGCCACCCGCAAGGCCATCCAGAAGGCACTCGATTCGACCTTCGCCAAGCTGCCGGGCCTGATGAGCGGCTCCGCCGACCTCAAGGGCAGTAATGGTGTCGCCCTTGGTGAGTCAACGCCGTTCGGCGCGGGCAACGAAGCTGGTCGCTACCTGCACTTCGGTGTGCGCGAGCACGCAATGGGTGCTGCGGCCGTCGGCATGTCGGCGCACGGCGGAGTGTTGCCTGTCACGGCAACGTTCTTCGTCTTTGCCGACTACATGCGCCCGCCGATCCGCCTCGCCGCGCTCACCGGCGCCAAGGTCTGCTTCGTCTTTACGCACGACTCGGTCGGCGTCGGCGAAGACGGCCCGACGCACCAGCCGGTCGAACAGCTTGCATCGCTCCGCTCGATGCCCGGTTTACACGTCGTCCGCCCGGCTGATGGGAACGAGACCATCCATGCCTGGGCCGACGCTGTCGAGCACGACGGTCCAACCGTGCTGGTGCTGAGCCGACAGAACATCACGGTGACCACCGACGGCAGCGCAGTCGCCACGGGCGCGGGCATCGTGCGATCCGTTGACGACCCGCAGATCGTGCTGGTCGGTACCGGCAGCGAAGTCGCACTGTGCGTCGAAGCCGCCGCCAAGCTTGCCGAGCAGGGCGTGCGGGCGCAGGTTGTCTCGATGCCCAGTTGGGATCGCTTCGACGAGCAGGATGCCGATCACAAGGCAGCGGTCTTCCCCGCGAGCGTCCCGGTGGTCTCGGTCGAAGCCGGAGTCACCTTCGGTTGGTCGAAGTACGCCGATGTGTCAGTCGGGATCGACCGTTTTGGTTCGAGCGCACCGGGCAGTCTCGTCCTCGACAAGCTCGGCATCAACGTCGATCACGTCGTCATCCACGCCACCGATCTGGTCAACGGAACCACGAGCGAACATCCCAGGAGCAACGCATGAGCAATCGCATCGAGCAGCTGTACAGCGAGCAAGGCCAGAGCGCCTGGCTCGACAACCTGAAGCGGGATTACATCACGTCGGGCAAGCTCGTCGAGGTCCGCGAGAGCGGTGTTCGTGGGCTTACCTCGAACCCGTCGATCTTTCAGAAAGCCATCCAGGGCTCAGCTGACTACGACGCGCAATTCAACGAGATCACAACCGACGATGGCTCCATCGTTGATAACTACTGGTCGCTCGTCATTCGCGACATCCATGGCGCGTGCGACGTTTTCTCGAAGATGTACGACCACTCGAACGGCGTCGACGGCTACGTCAGCGTCGAAGTCGCCCCGAACCTGGCTCAGGACGGGCCTGGCACCGAGGCTGCGGCACGCGATCTGCACGAGCGGATCAACCGCCGCAACCTGATGGTCAAGATCCCGGGCACAGCCGAAGGCCTCGGACCGATCCAGCAGATGATTTCCGAGGGTCGTTCCATCAACGTCACGTTGATCTTCAGTCTGCCTCGTTACGCCGATGTGATGGAGGCCTACATCTCAGGGCTCGAGCGGTTCGCGGCTGATCCCAACGCCGACCTGTCACAGGTTGCGAGCGTGGCCAGCTTCTTCATCAGCCGAGTCGACGTCGAAGTCGACAAGCGCCTCGATGCAAACGGTTCGGACGAAGCCCTCGCGCTGCGCGGCAAGGCTGCCGTTGCTCAAGGCAAGCTTGCCTACAAGCTCTTCACCGAGACCTTCTCTGGTCCTCGTTGGGAAGCGCTCGCGGCACGCGGTGCCCGTGTTCAGCGTCCGCTCTGGGCCTCGACCTCGACGAAGAACCCCGAGTACCCCGACACGTTGTACGTCGACGAGCTCATCGGGCCCGACACCGTCAACACGCTGCC
>CAWUXP010000119.1:0-9445 GCA_963926495.1 Candidatus Ilumatobacter herschelensis | reverse complement strand
CTTGCCGCCGAAGTGCTCGCCAACTCACGAGGCACGAACCGCATCGTCAAACAACTCATCGATGATCACGCACAGCGCAGCCGCGTCGACGCACTCCTGCATGAGCGGGCCCTGCCGCACGGCGTTCCCGACGACATGCAGGAACGCCTCCGCGCCGGCGGCCGATAATTGGTGGAGCGAGCATCTTCGCCGCGCAGGGCAGCACTGGTCCAGAGGGGACCTGAACGTATGCTCGGGCTGTGAGCGCAACTGGCTACGACGCATTGACCGCTTTGATCGTGGTCGACATGCAAAACGACTTCGGCCACCCCGACGGATCGCTGTTCGTCGAAGGCGGCAATCAGCTCATCACGCCTGTCAACGACGAGATTGCCGCAGCGGCTCAGGCAAGTTCTGTCATCGTCATTACCCAGGATTGGCACCCAGCCACGACACCACATTTCATCGACGACGGCGGCGTCTGGCCGACCCACTGCGTTGCCGGCACCTGGGGAGCTGAACTGATCGACGGCCTCGACCCCGATTCGCGAGCGAGTGCAGTCATCCGCAAAGGCACCAACGGTGAGGACGGGTACTCGGCATTCTCCATGCGCGAGCCCGGCGGTGACGCCGACATCCCAACCGGCCTCGCGGGCTTGCTGCTGGAGCGTGGTATCGAGCGTGTTGTGGTGTGCGGTATCGCCACCGACGTCTGCGTCTCGGCGACTGCGCTGAGCGCCACAAAGGCGGGTTTCGGCACGACCGTGCTGTGGGGTGCGACCCGGCCGGTCTACGCCGACAGTGCGACCACCGCTCGGGTGCTCGGCGAGTTCGCCAACGCCTCCGTCACAGTCGTCGGTCGATCAGCATGAGCAATGACGCAGGCCACGTACCGCTCGCCACGACCATCCTCGACCGGTGGACCGCAACACGTGGGCCGCTTTTCACCGACATGTACGAGCTCACGATGGCACAGGTGTATGTCACCCAGGGCATCTCTGAGCAGCGCGCCCAGTTCGACTATTTCTTCCGGTCGACCCCAGATTACGGCACCCACCAGGCCGGCTTCGGCGTCTTTGCAGGCCTCGATCCGTTCCTCTCCTGGATCAGCGACCTCAAGATCACCGGCGCCCATATCGACGCACTTGCCGCAATGACCGCACCGACTGGCACCCCAGTCTTCGGCGCCGAGTTCCTCGAGTGGCTGGCCGCACCCGGCCGTTTCGACCACATCGAAGTCCGGTCGATCGCAGAGGGTCGCGTCGTCCATCCCCACGTCCCGATCGTGACCGTGACCGGGCCGCTTGCAGTGTGTCAGTTGCTCGAAACGTCGCTCCTCAACCACTTCAACTATCCGACACTTATTGCCACGAAAGCGGCGCGTGTCGTGCACAGTGCGCGTGGCGGCAGCGTCCTCGAGTTCGGGATGCGCCGCGGGCCATCAACGGGCGTCAATGAAGGCATTCGCGCCGCATTGATCGGCGGCTGCATTTCAACCTCCAACGTCGAAGCAGCAATCGCACTCGGCAAGCAACCAATCGGTACCCACGCCCACGCACTCGTCCAGGCGTACATGGCCCTCGGTGACGGAGAGATCGGCGCGTTCCGCGCAATGGCCGCCACCGCCCCCGACGAATGCATTTTACTCGTCGACACCGTCAACACGCTCGACTCCGGCGTGCCGAATGCGATCACGGTTTTCGACGAACTGCGTGCCGCTGGCCACGAACCCGTCGGTGTCCGCCTCGACTCTGGCGACCTTGCCTACCTTGCGGTGCAGACAGCGCAACTCCTCGACGCAGCTGGCTACCCCGACGTGTCCATCGTCCTGTCAAGCGACCTCGACGAGCTGAATATCTGGCAGATCCTCACCCAGATCACCGACGATGCCGAGCTGCTCGGCATCGATGCCGTCAGCATCAGCAAGCGACTCGCCTACGGGGTCGGCACCCGGCTGATCACGTCACACGGATCAGGCGCGCTGAACGGCGTCTACAAGCTCGTCGGCATCGAGAATCGCGACGGCGACTGGACCCCAGCGATCAAGATTTCCGAAGACCCCGGCAAAGTCCCGCTCCCTGGCCGTAAGGCCGTCTGGCGCCTATACGACCAGCGCGGCGCAGCCATTGTCGATCTGATCGGGCTCGCGGACGAGGAGCCACTCGCCGACGAGGTCACCGTTGTCCACCACCCAAGCCATGCCGGCATCAGCCAGGTGATTCGTCGCTCCGATATTTCCTACATTGAATTGCTGCACGACACGGTGTTTGGCGGCGACATCGATGTTCCGTTTGCGCCGACGATTGACGAACTTGCCGAACGTTGCCGAGTCGACGTGGACCGGTTGGACCTCGGTGTGCGCCGTCTCGTAAACCCGCACCGGTACCACGTCAGCCTGACGAGCAAGTTGTACGAGCTGCGCAGGGCGCTCGTCGCCGATGCTCAGGTCTAATCGCAAGTGTCTCGCTCGATTACCGTCCGTGGCCGGGTGATGCACACCCCCGAACGAAGCCATCTGACTGTCCTCGATGATGTGATCATCACCGTCGACGACGGTGGAACAATCACTGCCATCGACCCGGCAACAACTGCCACCGCAAGGCAGGCCGTCGACCACGAGCTCGGTCCTGACATGGTGTTGCTTCCGGGCCTGATCGACACGCACCTCCATGCACCGCAGTGGCAACAGCTCGGCACTGGGCTCGACCTCCCGCTCGAAGACTGGCTGTTCCAACACACCTTCCCACTCGAACAGCGATTGACCGACCCGGCAGTTGCAGCCGAGGTGTGGCCGCACATGGTGTCGACCCTGCTAGCGCATGGCACGACAACGGTTGCCTACTACGCAACAGTGTCCGTCGAAACAACGACCATGCTCGCAGCCACCTGTGCCAAACTCGGCCAACGGGCGTTCGTCGGACGAGTCGGCATGGACCATCCCGAAGGCACGCCTGACTGGTATCGGGACGCCGACGCTGCGGCCGGTATCGCCGCATCGCGCCGGTCGATCGTCGAAATCCGTGCGATTGGCTCGCCGCTCGTCGAGCCAATCGTGACCCCGCGCTTCACGCCAGCATGTACCGATGATCTGCTCGCTGGCCTCGGTGCGCTTGCCGCCGAGACCAACACGATCATTCAGACGCACTGCTCCGAGAGCGACTGGGAACATGGTGCCGCGCTCGAGCGCTTTGGTCGCTCAGACACGGCGGCGCTCGACGGTTTCGAACTCATCAAGGAGCACACCGTGCTCGCCCACGGCGACCATCTTGGCGACGACGACTTCGAGCGCATCCGAAATGCAGGTGCCGGTGTTGCTCACTGCCCACTGTCGAATGCCTACTTCGGCAACGCTGTCTTCCCGGCGCGCCGAGCCCTCGACGCCGACGTGCGGGTCGGGTTGGGGTCTGATGTCGCTGGTGGCGCTCGGCCCGGCTTGCTCGCTCAGTGCGCCGACGCCGTTACCGCGTCGCGATATCTCGAAGACGGCGTCGACCCGCTGCAGCCGGCCGACGAACGTGGCACCCCTAACTCGCGAATCTCCATCGTTGAAGCATTCTGGATGGCGACGATGGGCGGCGCCGAGTTGCTCGGTCTTGCGTCCGGCGCGCTCGAAGTTGGTCGGCCGTTCGATGCCCTCGCGGTCGACACGCGCCGGAACGGTTCGCCGCTGCAGGCCTGGCCCGGCTTGGACGATGACGCCCGCACCTTCGAAAAGATCGTGCGCCTCGCGACACCCGCTGACATCACCGATGTCTGGGTTGCTGGCCGCCGCGTCGCCGGTTCCCGCCCCTGAAGTCCGTCTTTCGCCCGATCAGTGCAGGCCGGTCAGTGGAGGCCAGGTGGCTGGATTTTGGCGAGGTATTCGGTGTCGGTTTGCAAGCGGTGGCGGAGGTCGTCGTAATAGGTGCGCGGCGGGTTGAAGTAGATCTGCGCGGTGTCCGTCCGCCCACCGTCGGGATGCGCATACACGGCCGCGGGTTTCGGTGGCGGCCCGGTTGGCACGGTCGGTGCTGCACCTGATGGGGTGATGATCTGGCCGTGTTGGTTGCGGAATTCGAGGCCGTCAGGTTGGTTGGCGTTGCCGGTGATGTCGAGTCGGCCTCGGTGGTGCATTCGATGATGTTTCCCGCACACGAGTAACAAGTTGTCGGTGTCGGTGCGGCCACCGTGTTCCCAATGGATCAGGTGGTGCACTTCAAGACCGAGCGTCGCATCACAGCCCGGGACCCGACAGGCGCCACGGTCGCGGTGTTCAATGACGGTGCGGGTCCGGGCGGGGACGACGTACTGGGCCCGACCAACCGACACCGGCAGCCCGTTCTCTAAGAACACGGGGGTGACGGTGCCGTTACAGGTGAGGTAGCGGCGGATCGCGTCAGGCACATTCCACCCGGCCGCGTCGGCCATGTTGCGCGCGTCGTGGTCGGAGAGGTCGGTGTTGATGAACAGGTTGACCCGAAACCGTGACCGGCGAGCCGGATCAGCAACCGAGTCGAGTGAACTTTGAGCCATTTCGACGAGCGCTTCGGCGAGCCCGGCACCGAAGTCGCCGCGCTGGAAGAGCCGGTCGCGGGCTTCATCGAGTGCTACTTGCACGATCATCCCGGTGTCGGCGTCGAGGCGACCGGTGAGACGGAACGAACCGTCGTCGTCTTGCCACAGCGACACAAACTCCTCAACCGACGAACGCGTTTCGGTATCAGGCGACTTCGCTGACCCGACCTCGGTATCGGTATCGGTATCGCCCTCGGGCGTATCAACCGGGTCGGTATCGCCGGACGCAGCATCGTCAGACTCGGAAGCGTCCGGGTCGGCATCGGGAACTTCGCGGCCGTCTTCGTCGAGTGTGGGGAACGGATACTTCTGCAGCACATGACGTAACTGGGTGACGGTCAACACAATTGCATAATCACGCGACTGCACATCAGTCCACGCTGGCGCGTTGCGGGCAATCGCCGCCATCTGATCAAGCGACAGCTCACCGCGCCGGAACGCCTCGATCGAAGCAGGAAGCTCGGCGACTCGTTCGGCAATCGCCACAACCGATCGGGCCATTGCCGGCGACATCCCTGCCCGCCACGCAACCCACGCCGACATCGACGTCATGCCCTCACCAGCCCACAACCGCGAGTCGGCCAACAGCATCACAACCCGATCAACCAACGCCGCATGCTGGGAGTTGAGCACGCCAACAATGTCATTGACCGCAACATCGAGTTCAACGTCTACCTCGCACGCATCGCACTCCAACTCACACTCGGTGGCCGATGACATATTTAAGTATACACGTGTTCGTAAAATAATCTCGATCAGATCGTATGTTCGTCTAAATTCGATCGATACTCAGAGCGGAGAGGCGTTCCCGAAGGCGCTGAACTCGGGCTAAGCGCAGCCAGGCACCTCGTCGTCTTTCGCGACGCGGCGGTACCTCACCGACACCCCCTCAGCCGTCGCAGTCAGATTGGTGTCGCTGTCAGAAAGCATCACTGCGAGCACGATCAGCTCTTGCCCACCCTCGATGGCCTCTGCCCATTCGGCAGGCATCCAATCACCGGGCAGGGTTGCTTCGTCGGTGATCCAGAGCGTGTCGTTCACGGCAGGTCCGAGCACCCGGACGCCGCAATGTGTTCCGACAACCAACGCGTACGCCTCACCCACCGGTAAAGAGTCACCGGGTTCGAGTGTCGGGAGAAGGGCATCAATCGAGTTTGCTGGGCCGCTGAACGTCTCGGATGCATCCTGATCCGAGCATCCTGCAACCAGAACTCCGACAGCAACGGCCAAAGCCAGTCGCTGACCTCGTGGACACCGCACGACCTGGACAATAGCCGTCGAGCGATCAGCCGATGTCCGCGACGAATACTGACGTGACCGTCGCGCTGAGCGGACCGTGGCGCAGGGGCCGTAGCCTGCCGCGATGAACGACTGGACACCCGAGACCTGGCTGATCGCTGCCGGACGCAACCGCACACCAGGTGAACCGCTCAACGTGGCGCCGGTGCTGGCCTCGAACTTCTACCTCCCCGACGACCGGCTATACAGCCGATCAGACGGTACACCGACGTCGGACGCACTCGAAGAACTCCTCGGCGGCATGGAAAACGGTAAGGCGCTGTCGTTCGCATCGGGGATGGCGGCTGCCGCCGTCATTCTCCTTCGGCTGCCGGTGGGCTCGACCATCGCCGTTCCTGTCGACCCGTATCACGGCGTTGCCGGCATCGTCAACGAAGGCGAAGCCCAAGGTCGGTGGACCGTCCTCAGGCTCGATCAGGCCGACACACCGGCGTGGCTCGACGCGCTGCAGACCTGCGATCTCGTCTGGCTGGAAACGCCGGAGAACCCACTGATGACGGTGGCCGACCTGCCAACCATCTGCGCGGCACCGCGTCGCGACGGCACAATCGTCGCGGTCGACAGCACCTTTGCGACGTCACTCAACCAGCAGCCGCTCGACCTCGGTGCCGACGTCGTGATGCACTCGGCCACGAAGTTCATCGGCGGTCACTCTGACCTACTGGCCGGCGTATTGATTACCCGAAACGACGAACTGCTCGAAGAGTTCCGCCACCGACGACTCCTGTACGGGGCAACAATCGGTGGGATGGAAGCGTTCCTGACGATCCGGGGGGCACGCACCATGGCACTCCGGATGGAACGAGCACAGAAGAACGCCATGGAATTGGCGATGCGGCTTGAAGGACACCCGGAGATCAGCCGTGTGCTGTATCCCGGCCTGCCCAGCCACCCGACGCATGGCGTGGCAGCGACGTTCATGACCGGCTTCGGCGCCATGATGTCGTTCGAGACGACCGGCGCCGGTGAGCGGGCAACCGACGTCTGTAACCGGATGGAACTCGTCAACCATGCAACCAGCCTCGGCGGCGTCGAAACCACGATGGAACGCCGCTCGGTGATTCCTGGTCAGGAACGGATTCCCCCGACGCTCATCCGCTTGAGTGTCGGCTGTGAACAGATCGACGACCTCTGGGCCGACTTCGTGCAGGCCCTCGCCGCATCCTGACGAGTCCTTCTGGCCCACATTCCACGCCGTTAGGGTTGCTTTACAACTTCCGGTGGCATTACCTTTCGGGCCGTGAGTCTGGATGAGGCCGTACGTGTCGCCGAGCCAGCTCTCTACGCGCCCCGGCCCAGCCCAACGCTGACGGCCCTGACGCTCCCGCAGCTGCGCTCCTTCGGTGCCCGCCCTGCCGTGATCGCCAGAGATCGCGTTATCGCATACGACGAGCTCGCTGCACGCGTCGCCGACCAGATCGCCGGCTACGGCACGAACCAACGGCATGTCGAAGTCATCGTGGCCCGCCCCGACCTCGACACCGTGGTCGATTTTTTGGCCGCTCTGAACATCGGGAATCCCATCGCGCTCGCGCCCGACGCCACCGCGGCCGCGCAACTCGGAGCACGGTTCGGCGACACCACACCTGACGCCATCCATCCTGATCTGGCACTACTGATGAGCACATCGGGCACGACTGGCACGAGCAAGCTGGTTCGGCTCTCGAAGACCGCCGTGACGTCCAATGCGATTGCCATTGCCGACTTCCTCGCACTCGGCACGGATGATCGGGCAATCACCTCACTGCCACTTCACTACTGCTACGGCCTGTCGGTGCTCACATCGCATCTGGCTGTCGGAGCCTCCGTCGTGCTGACAGAAACTGCGGTCGTCGATCCGTGCTTCTGGGCAGCGGTCGACCGGTGGAACGTCACCGGCCTCGCCGGCGTCCCGTACACATTCGAGTTACTCGACCGCCAGCGCGCCACCGGCCTCGAACGGCTCGCTGCCTCGTCGCTGCGCTACGTGACCCAGGCTGGAGGTCACCTCGACCCGGCCGCCGTCGATCAACTCGTCCACCTAGGCGACCAACACCACTTCGACATGTTCGTCATGTACGGCCAAACCGAAGCCACGGCCCGGATGGCCTATCTCGACCCCAACGCCGCGCGAACCTGGCCCGGTTCGATTGGTCGACCAATTCCTGGCGGCTCAATCCAGTTGCGACCCGTCCAAGACACCGAGCCTGGCATCGGTGAGATTGTCTACAGCGGACCCAACGTCATGATGGGCTACGCGACGTGCGGCGACGATCTCGCACGGGGCCACGACTTCGACGAACTACCGACCGGAGACCTCGCACGGTTCAACGACGCTGGCCTGTTGGAAATCGTCGGACGCACAAGTCGCATCGTCAAGGTGCACGGCCTACGTACAGACCTCGATCAGCTCGAGGCCGACCTGGCGAGCTGCGGTATTACCGCGATCTGCACCGGTGACGACCAAGGAATCGTCATCGCCCGGCTTGACGAGACAACCGATTCGGTTGCCCATGACACCGATCTGCTCGATGCCACCGCACAACTGGTCGCCATCCCGCCGGCGCTGCTGGATGCCGTCGCGTTGCCAGCATGGCCACGGACACTGTCCGGCAAGATCGACCTGCCGTCGGTTACTACTGCAGCGCGATCAATCCATCGCGCGGGTACCGGCACAGACGCCACGGTGCAAGACGCATTCGAGTCGATCGTCGGGCCGGTGAGTTCACCATCGACACAGACATTTGCCTCGCTCGGGGGCGACTCGTTCAGCTACGTCGAGATGTCGATCCGCCTTGAGACGCTGATCGGCACACTCCCCACTGACTGGCACCTCCAGAGCATCAGCAGACTGACTGCCCTGGCCGACGATCACGAGCCAAGCGAATCAAAACGATGGGCTCGCCTCGACACCAGCGTGGCGATCCGAGCGCTCGCGATCGTGCTGATCGTCTGCACCCACATGGGGCTGTATCGACTTCCCGGCGGTGCGCACACACTGCTTCTGGTCCTCGGCTACAACGTCGCGCGCTTTCAGCTCAGTTCCGCAGATGCGCCTGGCCGCCTCCGCAAGGTATCGACAACCATTGCGCGGGTCGCCGTTCCGACGGTGGTCTGGATCGGCACGCAGATGGTCTTGTTCGGCGGGTACAGCCTCGGAGCCCTTTTCCTCGTCAACAACTATTTCGGTTCCGCCTGGCGCCGCGACGGCCGCTGGGAATACTGGTACTTCGAGACCTTTGTGCAATCGATGATCGTGATCGGGCTGCTGTTTGCGATTCCGGTAGTTCGTCGAGCTGAACGCCGGACGCCGTTCGGGTTCGCACTCGCCGTCGTTGCCGTCACGCTTGTCTTCAGATTCCAGATCATCGAATTCGGCGACTCGTACAACTCGATGTTCCGCCCGCACATGGTGGCTTGTTTCATCGCACTCGGCTGGGCCGCGCAGCGCGCCCGCCACGCCTGGCAGTGCGTCCTGGTCACCGCGCTTCTCGCAGTGACGAGCATCGGCTACTTCGGCCAGGTCGACCGGGAATGGCGAATTATTCTGCTCGGGACCGCGCTCATTTGGCTACCGACGATTCCGGTGCCGCGCTTCGCGGCGAAGCCGATCGGCGTCATTGCGGCAGCCTCG
>CAWUXP010000118.1:0-11815 GCA_963926495.1 Candidatus Ilumatobacter herschelensis | reverse complement strand
CACCGTTGAAGGCGTCGAAGTAGCCAGTGCCGAGCCTCATGACGACGTCGACGCCGTCGATCAATGCCTCAGACACCACAAACTCCGCCTCACCGAACACTGGACCCAAGGACGTCTCGAGGTCAGCAACGAATTGTTCGTCAGCAACCTCGATACGACTCTTGGCTGGTGCACCGTCAGGGTTCGGAGCCAGATCGACCGACACCACGTTCGCTTGAAGGAAGAGCAATTGTCCGAGAGCCGAGCTGGCCATGTCAGAGCGGTCCACGAAGGGGACCCCTTCAACGTCGAACTGGGCATCACCGATCGGCACTTCAACGCGGAAGACCAGGCCTTCGTTCGGCGTCGACACTCGCGCCGGCGAGACCTGAGTAAAGACGAGCAGCGAATCGAAACGATTGAGGACGGACACGTCAGCCCCGTTGCCATCGGTTGAGGACTGTGCAGACGACACGATCAGATCGCGGACCTGCACCGGCCCCTGCCACAGACGAGCAAAGACTTCATCAATCGTCGACGCCGTCACCGGCACACCGAATGCATCGACGGGAACGTCAACAGTGGCATTCACTGGCGCCGCAGATGCCAGCGCCGACCACATGGCAAAATCATTGCTCTGCCGATCAGCATTCGTTCCTGGCAGCGGCGTGCTCCGCAGCACGTCGACCACGGCCGAGACGTCGAAGTCGGTCGACTGCAACAGATCGGCAAGCTCGTCGCGCGCTGCCTCGGTTGTCGTCGTTGTTGTCGATTCAGCTACATCCCCAGCGGGTACAGAAGCTTCTCCACTTTCGGTGCTGGTCGTGTCAGGCTCCGGCACGGCATCTTGGACAGGGTCGACAATAAAGGGAAGGTCGACCGAGACTGGCGTGACCGGCTTGATCAGTTCGGCAAGCCGGTCAGCTCCGACGATCTCGCCGAACTGCAATGCGATTACCAGAGTCTGCTCGACCGTCTGGAAGAACCCGTCGGGATCGGCGGGATCGAGCACGCCAGCGAGTGGTCGACGTTCATCGCCAAGGCCGATGCTGGCGTCAGCGTCAATCGGAATGGTAACAATACTCCCACCCTCGCCGACCGGCAAGAGTGTGGCAACGATCAGGGCCGTCAGCCGATTTTCATCGTCGACGACTGCCAGCGCGGCGTTGTCGGTCTGCGGGAGCACAACCACTGGGCGCTCATCGCTTTGGACGACCGCTCCCTCGGTCGAGTTGGCAACTGTCGTCGCACCGACGAATGTCAGCCCGGCAGCGATCAGCACTAAGGCACCGGCGACGGCGGCGCCAATCATGGTCCGCTGGCGGCGGCGCGCAACGATGGCGGTCATTCGTCAACTCCCGAATACAGCCCGCGGCGAGCAATCACATCGAGCACCGGTTCCGTGACCAGGTAATCGAGCGGTCGGCCGTCACTGAATCGGCGGCGGAGGTCGGTACTCGAGACTTCCAAACGGGGCACTTCGACACGAATCCAATCGATGTCGTCCGGCAGGTCGACTTGGTCACCCGGACGATCGACTACCACGAGGTGCGACGATGCCACGACCTCATCGGAGCGCGTCCAGCTGTGGAGCCCGGCAGCCGCGTCGTCGCCGACGATAGTGAACAACTCTGCATCCGGATGTTCAACGCGGAGCGCCTGCAATGTGTCGGCCGTATAGCTGTTCCCACCGTTGTCAATCTCGATGCGGCCTGCCACCAAGCCACGAACGTCTTCGACTGCTGCGACAACCATTGCAAGCCGGTCGTCGGCCGGCGTGATCCGCCGACTGCCTTGCTTCTGCCACGCCACGTTGTTGACCATCAAGATGACCTGATCGAGTTCCAATGCATGCAGCACATTCACCGCTGTGACAAGGTGGCCGACGTGCGGCGGGTCGAATGTGCCGCCAAACAACCCCAACCGTGCCGGCGATGAACTCGCAGTTGGCTTGGTCGTACCTGCGGACACGGTGAGCAAGAGTACGCGGTTCGCTGGCGAATCACTCGGTACCTGGTTGGCGAGGGGTTGACAGGTCTGTTACTGTCAGTTGTCCCCCCCCATATACCCCTCGTTTCGATGTTTGAGCCTGGTTTCCGACGGAAACCACTCTCGATGCGACATTCGTTGCTCCGATCACTTCACCACAGCAGCCCTGAGCTGCGGGCGAAGCACCTGATCAGGCCGGCTGTCGTGTTGTGTCTTGCGACACATTGCGCATCGGAATTCACCAGAAACTTGAACGGTTGTAATCAATATGAATGACTCTATTGGCCTCTACTTGAACGACATCGGCAAGGTGGCTCTACTCACCGCCGAAGACGAGCGTGAATTGTCTCGCGTCATCGAGACGGGCCGCGAAGCTGCCGAACAGCTCGAGGCAGGCAAGAAGGGCGTTGCCCTGAAGCGCCAGGTACGCGAAGCAGCCAAGGCAAAGGACCGGTTCATCCGCTCCAACCTCCGACTGGTCGTCTCGATCGCCCGCCGTTATCCTCTACCCCAGGGCATGGACCTTCTCGACCTCATCCAGGAGGGCAACCTGGGTCTCGAGCACGCTGTCGACAAGTTCGACTGGCGTCGCGGCTTCAAATTCTCCACATACGCCACATTCTGGATCCGTCAGGCCATCGGCCGGGCCCTCGATCAGAAGGCCAGCCTCATCCGCATCCCGGGCGACCGTTCGGCCAGCCTCCGTGCTGCCTTGCGCCAGGCCTCTGGCGACGGCGAGACCCTCGACCAGACCAACGCCGAGCTGCATCGCCTGACCACTCCGGTCAGCCTCGACAAGACCGTCGGCGACGATGGCGATGCCACCCTCGGCGACCTGATGGCAAACGGCGACGGCACGCCAGAAGACCACGTGATGACGCTCGTTGACAGCGAACTGCTCGACGAACTACTCCACACACTCGACGCTCGTGCGCGTTTCGCTGTCGAGGCTCGTTTCGGCCTCGTCGACGGTGAGCGTAAGAGCTTCCGCGAAGTTGGCGAGCAGCTTGGTGTCACCGCCGAAGCAGCACGTCGCCTCGTCAGCCGCGCCGTCGCCGGCCTCCGCGACGACGCCGAACGCATTTTGGCGGTCTGAGCTTCGGTCTGGCGGCGTCGCCTGATCTGAACTGAACTGCGGCTGGGATTCGTTTCAGCCGCAGTTTTTGTTTTCGGCCGCCCGCCGCTAGACCACTCTTGCCTCGGCTGCGTCGAAAAACTCAGACAGTGCCAATCTGGAGTGCTTCGATAGCCTGACCAGATGAAACCCCGGGGAACGTGGACGCCGCAATCGTGGCAAGAACACACTGTCAAACAACAGCCGTCATGGCCCGACCTTGGCGCACTTGACTCATCGCTGAAGCAGATCTCGACACTGCCGCCACTCGTCTTTGCCGGCGAAGCACGTTCGCTGCAGGCCGAGCTCGCACAGGTTGCGGCCGGCAATGCGTTCCTCCTCCAGGCGGGCGACTGCGCCGAAAGCTTCGAAGACTTCTCGGCCGACAACATCCGCGAGAAGCTGAGGGTCATCTTGCAGATGGCCGTCGTCCTCACGTATTCGGTCGGCGTCCCGGTCGTCAAGGTCGGACGCATGGCCGGTCAGTTCGCTAAGCCGCGCTCGTCCGACACCGAGATGGTCGACGGCCTCGAAATCCCGTCGTTCCGCGGCCACATCGTCAACGATGCCGCAGCCACCGAGGCGGCTCGCACTCCCAATCCTGACCGTCTGGTCCAGGCTTACCATCAGTCGGCTTCGACGCTGAACCTGTTGCGTGCGTTCACCAAGGGCGGCTTTGCTGACTTGAATCGGGTGCACTCGTGGACCCAAGAATTCGTGGCATCGAGCCCAGAAGGCGAACGCTACGACAAGCTCGCTCGCGAGATCGATCGTGCGCTCAGCTTCATGCGCGCCTGCGGCATCGAGACCGAGGCGAACTCGAACCTCAGCGAAGTCGATGTCTTCACGTCCCACGAAGCACTGATTATCGGCTACGAAGAAGCCCTCACCCGTCGCGACTCGATCACCGGCGACTGGTACGACTGCTCGGCCCACATGCTCTGGATTGGCGAACGCACCCGCGAACTCGACGGCGCACACGTCGAGTTCCTCCGTGGCGTGGGCAACCCCATTGGTTGCAAGGTCGGCCCGACAATGACCGGCGACGAACTCATCGAGCTCTGCGAAATCCTCAACCCTTCGCGCATTCCCGGTCGCCTCACGCTGATCACCCGGATGGGCGCCGACAACATCGAAGAAGGCCTACGGCCATTGCTTCGTGCCATCGCCGACGCTGGCCACCCCGTTGTCTGGGCATGCGACCCAATGCACGGCAACACGTATACCGCTCCGAGCGGCCGTAAGACCCGCCACTTCGATGACATCGTGCGTGAAATCGGCGGCTTTGTTCGAGCCCACCGCGCTGAGGGCACCTGGCCCGGCGGCATCCACGTTGAGTTGACCGGCGAGAACGTCACCGAGTGCCTCGGCGGCGGCGATGAACTGGTTGATGCCGACCTGGACAGCCGCTACGAAACGGTCTGCGACCCGCGCCTCAACGCTCGACAGGGCGTCGACCTCGCATTCCGGGTCGCCGAACTCATCCAAGACTTCACCTGATCGCTCCGGGTAGCCACCAATGACGGCACTTGACCTCTGCGCTGCCTGGCCAGTGCCGACGGTGGCAGGTGCCGTGATGCAGGGCGGTTCGGTGGTCTCCAGTCGTGGTGATGTCGATGCGAAGTTTCAACTCGCCTCACTCAGCAAACCAATGACTGCCTGGGCAGTACTCGTTGCCGTCGAAGAAGGCATCGTCGACCTGGACGCCGCCATCGACAAGCAATTCGCTGGTCAGCCAGGCTGCACGCTGCGACACCTTCTGAGCCATGCGGGCGGGTACGGCTTTATGGGCACCGACCCGATTGCTGCGCCGGATCGCACTCGCACGTACTCGAATGGTGGTGTCGAACTCGCTGCTGCCTGGGTCGAGTCGCACGCCGAAATGCCCTTCGCCGACTACCTCTCCCTCGCCGTGTTCGAACCGCTCGGTATGACCTCTGCTGAGCTGAGTGGATCACCGGCATACGGAGTGTGGGCCTCGGTCGACGACGTCGTGCGGTTCCTTGCCGAGGCACGCACACCACGCCTTCTCGCATCGGCCACCGCCGCCGAAACTGTCCGCGTTCAGTTCCCTGAACTCGGAGGTATGGTTCCGGGCGTGGGTCGTTATGAACGGTGCCCGTGGGGCCTGGGGTTTGAAATTCGTGGCGATAAATTGCCGCACTGGACCGGAACGCGCAACGACGCTGCCACTTACGGCCACTTCGGGGGCGCCGGCACGATGATGTGGACCGACCCAGCCGCTGATGTGTCGCTGGTTGCATTGACTGACCGCCGCTTCGATCATTGGGCTGCCGATGCGCTCCGCTACTGGCCAGCTTTGTCCGACGCGGTTCTCGACGAGTTCGCTGTAGCAGGGTCCACGACCTGACCATGTTTCACCAGGGTGATCGAGTTCGTTACGCCACCACCGGCTCCGACGGGTTCCCCGTGGTGCGCTACGGCTTTGTCGGTGGAACGTCAGCCGAGGGAGGCCCGGTTGTCGTCATGCTTGACGGCGAGTTGGGCGGCGACGTCGTCGAGATCGACACCCTCCAGCCCGTACACATCTCCAATGTGACGCTCACGCTCGAAGGCACAGACTTGCTCGAAGATCCGGCGCTGCGTCAAGGACTCGTTCACCTGTGGGCTGCCGAGGCAGAGTCAGCTGGCTTGGAGATCGCTGCGATGCACCCAATGGGCTCTGGCGTCCGTGACCGCTCCCAGGGCTTTGCGCTCGCGGAACTGACGAGTGCCGGCGAGCCCTACGTACTCAACGCCAGCCTGTGCCCGAGCGACCTCGATGCTGTACTCGTGTATGCCGCAAGCCCCCTCGGTCACCGCCGGTAGCCCTGTCAGTGGTGAACGATGACTACCGGGCTGGCTGCATCAACTGCGCGCTGCGCGGTGTTGCTCACCTGCCCTGGATCGCCAACCGCGACGCCGACCGACACCGTGATCTTCGAATCGGTGAGTAGTGGCGTCGATTCGATGTTCGATTGAATGCGTCGTACAACGGTCGACGCTTCTTCGTCGGTAGTTTTCGGCATCCGGACACAGAAGCTGGAGTCGCCGTCCCGATACACGGTGTCGGAGGCACGCACAGCTGCCTTCACGACCCAGGCGATACGTTCAAGAATTCGGTCGACGGGGGCCGTCCCGAGCTTGCCCAACTGCTCGATATTTCCGACATGAAGTACCAGAGTGGCGATCGGTAGGCAAAACGGATCGACGCCCGCTGCAACGTCACGATCCAACCGGCGGCGGTTGAATGCACCGGTTGCCCGGTCGACAATCACGTCATCTTCGGTCTTTTTCGAGCGCATGAAACTCCGATCCATGCGATTCCATCGGCCTGAACTGCCAGTTACTTGAGGAATTAGCGCGTATCGACCACTCGGAACGCTTCGGCACTCGTGCCCTCAGGCCTCCCGCGTTCTGCTGCGATATTTTTCCACCACTCCCGCACCCGTTCTTCCATAGCGTCTGGATCGCGATGTTGGCTTTCGTGGCAGCGCAACGCACGGATCTTTCGGTCAAGCTGCGCGGTAATATCGACGAAGTCATTCGCCTCGGCACCGAGCATCACCCACACTTCACTGACTGCCCAGTCTTCGAGTTCGGAACATTGCGTCCCTGGGAAGGCGAACGGGTTACGTGCGTCCGGGTAGACGGCACACATCGTGGCTTCGCCTGTGGCGATGTGGTCTGGGTGCGAGCCGTAGGTCGAGTCGAGGCTGCGCATTGGGTTATGGGTGATGACGACCTGCGGACGCACCTCGCGGATGACCTTGCTGATGTCGTGGCGCATTGCCATGTCAACAACCGCTGCACCGTCCATATGCCCGAGGAAAACAAGCCGAGTGACCCCCACAGCAGCCGCAGCGTTGGTCTGCTCTGAGCGGCGGATCGACGCCATTTCGTCACGGGGGATCGAGTGATCGAAACCACCCGCTTGACCATCGGTCACGAGGCAGTACACCACCTCGATGCCAGCGTCGGTCATGTTCGCGACTGTGCCTGCTGCGCCGAAATCGACGTCGTCCGGGTGCGCCGTCACGACAAGGACACGTTCGATTTCAGAGAGGTTCAGCATCGGGGTCATTTAACCAGCACACACGGCAAGCGGTCGTCCCCGTCGCTGAGGTCGTCAAAAACGAAGACGAAGAACTCTGCAATACGGGGTCGCAGGTATCTACAGTGCGACCCATGCCGCGCAACGCTGACGACATTCCCCTCGACCAGATCGACCTGTCTGACATGGAGTTCTGGGCGGGGCCACGCGATGTTCGCGAAGCCACCTTCAAGCGACTCCGTGACACCCCCGAACTCCAGCACTTCGAAGAACGGGTCATCGATGACTCACCGTTTCCGCCGGGTGATGGCTATTACGCGCTCACACGACATGAAGACATCTGGGCCGTGAGCCGCAACGCCAAGCTTTTCTGCTCTGGCCAGGGCTCTAACATCGGCGACCTTCCCCAGGAGATGAACGAGTTCTTCGGGTCGATGATCAACATGGACGACCCGAAGCACTACCGCCTCCGCTCGATCGTCTCGAAGGGCTTCACGCCGAAAGAAGTGGCCAAGGTCGAAGCGATGGTCGTGAGCAAGGCGAAGCTGATCGTCGAGCGGATCCAAGAGCAGTTCGCCGACAAAACGTGCGACTTCGTCGAGCACATTGCAGCGGCACTCCCCCTCGAGATCATCTGCGACATGATGGGTATTCCTCCGGAGGACTACGGCCAGATCTTCGCCTGGACCAACACGATCCTCGGCATCGGTGACCCTGATTTCGTCACGTCATACAACGACCTGATGACGCACTCGCTCGAGATGTTCACCTACGCCCAGACCCTCGGCGAGAGCCGCCGGGCCGACCCGCAAGATGACATCACGTCGGCAATGATGACTGCTGTCGTCGACGGCGAAGAGCTGACACCACAGGAGTTCGGCTCGTTCTTCATCCTGCTCGTCGTTGCCGGCAACGAGACCACACGCAACGCAATCAGCCATGGAATGAAAGCGCTCACCGACTTCCCCGAACAGCGCGAACTGCTCTACGGCGACTTCGGTACCCATGCCAAGACCGGCATCGAGGAGATGGTGCGGTGGTCAACCCCGGTGATCCATTTCCGCCGGACCGTAACCGAAGACACCGAGATCAATGGCTTCCCCGTGAAGGCCGGCGACAAGGTCGTCATGTTCTACAACTCAGGCAACCGCGACGAGCGCGTCTTCAATGACCCGCACCGCTTCGATATTGCCCGCTCGATGCACCCGGCACAGGTCGGGTTCGGCGCCGGTGGCGCACACTTCTGCCTCGGCGCGAACCTCGCACGTCGGGAGATGCTGATGATGTTCGACGAGATACATCGCAGCCTCCCGTCCCTGCACATCACGGGTGAGCCCGCCTACCTGCAGAGCAACTTCATCAACGGCATCAAGCGGCTCGACTGTGCCTGGGTCTGACGCCGCCGAGCGCTCGAACCTGGCGCTCGTCCAACAACTCACCGTCGTCGGCTGGTTATTACTCGGTGGGCAGTTCGGCTTCATCCTGTTCCAGTTCGAACGTGTCCGTACTGTCGACGGATCGCGTTTCGCAACAGCGTGGGATCAACGCATCGAAGTTCTGAGCTTCATGATGTTGCCGCCGAATCTGATGGTGCTCTTTCCTGCCGCAGCGGTGGCGATTGGAACGACGTGGATGGCCGGCTCCACTCAGCGCGGGGCGTGGCTCGACACGTTATTGCGCGTCGTTGCGGGGATTTCTGTCTCGATGATCTTCATCGGATTCGTAGCGATCATCGAAATCTCCACACGCCTTGGCCAACTCGAGCTGGATTCGATCTTCCTCCGAATCGGAGGCATGTCGCTCGCCGCCGGCATGGCGCTGGGCTGCAGATTGGTCGATCAGCGCCAAGTGTGAACTGTTCCGTATCCAGCAGCTCAGCCTCTATGACGCAGCCAAACAAACCGGTTCAGCCGCCGAGATCGCCGTGGCGGAAGTGATTCCGACAAAGCAGTTCGTAGCGAACTGCGTCACCGAAGAGCGGCTGCGCTTCGTTGTTTCGCGTATCGCCC
The DNA here is from genome assembly GCA_963926495.1 of Candidatus Ilumatobacter herschelensis. Taxonomy (GTDB): domain Bacteria; phylum Actinomycetota; class Acidimicrobiia; order Acidimicrobiales; family Ilumatobacteraceae; genus Ilumatobacter_A; species Ilumatobacter_A herschelensis. The sequence goes on along the minus strand of CAWUXP010000118.1, from coordinate 2,670 downwards.
ACGACAATGGTGTCACCTTCGTAGACGACCACGCCGTTGACCACGCGGGCGTTGTGTGTGGCCCGCGCACCGCACCAGCACCGCGCCTCGACCTGGAGCGGGCTGTGCTCGTCGGCGAGCTCAAGCATGCGCTGCGAGCCAGGGAAGAGCTTGCCTCTGAAGTCGGTAAGCAGTCCAAACGAGTAGACGTCGACTTCAAGATCGTCGACAACCCGGGCCAACTGTTCGCACTGCGCCTCGGTATAAAACTGTGCTTCGTCACAGACCATGTAGTGGATTGGCCAGTTGGCAACAGCCAACGCGTAGACGTCGAGGTCCGGCGCGACTTCGATCGCCGGGGCGGCCACACCGAGGCGACTGGTGACCTGTTTCCCCTCGCGATCGAGGGTCGTCAACAACAGCCCGAACAGCTGCCGGTTCGCCAGGTTGTGGTGGATCTGCAGCGCAACGGTGCTCTTTCCTGAGCCCATCGTGCCGAAGCTGAATCGAAGCGTGGCCATCTGGAGACGAACCTAGCCGCGACGGTCAGCCGTCGGAGTTGTCTGGCGGACCGATTTCGGCATCCGGGTCGACAATCGCTGGCCCGTTGATCCCACCGGCCGGTGGCGGCAAGTCGTTGCCTCCGCTGCAGCCTGTTGCCGCAAGCAGCGAGAAAACAACGCCAGCGCAAATGACGGACTTCTTCATTGGAGTGATTGTACCGATCTTCAGCGGAGCAACCGTTTCGTCTGCCACGCCAATATCTCGCCGGCCATCATCGCAACGTGCCTGACCGAGGCGACCAACACTCCCGCCGCTTTCGCAAGAGCAGGCGTCAACACACCTTCCAGCGCACCCTGGCGGAGTTCGCCGCCCAAGATCCCCCAAAGCATCCGCTGCTCACGCTCGGTCGCCGCTGCAAGGACTCCATACAGCACATCGCGCCGGGCAACGACGACGTCGTCACCTGACGTTGCTGCCAACCGCGGGATCACATCGGCGACGTCTGCAACCAACAACGTCGGGTCCGTAGCTGGGGTCGGGCGGACCTCGCACAGCGCAGCCCATCCGACGCCGATCCGACCGACGTGTCGTTGCGCTTCGATGTAGCGGCGACTGCCTCAGGCGTCCCACCGAGTTCGTCAAAGAGCAACGGCACTCCCCGGTATTCCCACCGATGAGCTCTGCCATCTGTACCCACACCCAGGTGCTACCGTCTTATCAAGCACGACCGGCAACGGTGCCGGGCACCGGGTCGACATTGGGGGCAATGGTCGATCCACCTACATAGCCAATGGGGGCACACACATGACGGACACCATCGATCAACCCGATGTGGTCGACGGAGAGCGCGTACTCGACCACCTCATCGTGAGGTTTGCGGGCGACTCCGGCGACGGCATGCAGTTGACTGGCGACCGCTTCACTTCCGTCAGTGCATCGTACGGCAACGACCTGTCGACGATGCCCGACTTCCCTGCCGAGATCCGAGCGCCTGCCGGCACAGTCAACGGCGTGTCGGCATTCCAGGTCAACATCGCCGACCACGACATCACCACGCCGGGCGACGACCCGAACGTTCTTGTCGCGATGAACCCAGCTGCACTGAAGGCCGATCTCCACCGCCTCGAAACCGGCGGCACGGTCATCATTAACGAGGATGCATTCGGAGACCGAAACCTCATTAAAGCGGGCTATCTCGACGCCGCTGGTGAAGCCGTCAACCCGCTTGAGGACGACACCCTCAACGGATACCGGGTGTTGAAGGTGCCCATGACCAGCCTCACCAAGAAGGTGTGCGAACCGCTCGGCGTCAAACCACGCGATGCCGAACGGTCGAAGAACTTCTTCGCACTCGGCCTCGTGTCGTGGATGTATACGCGGCCGACTGAGCCGACCGAAGAGTGGATCGACGCGAAGTTCGGCAAAAACGAGCAGGTCGCAGGCGCCAACAAAGCGGCCTTCCAGGCCGGCTTCAACTTCGGCGAAACAACCGAGGCGGTCGGCCACCGCTACGAAGTCCGTCCGGCCAAACTGCCGTCTGGCGAGTACACCAGCATCACCGGCAACATGGCCCTGTCATGGGGGCTCATTGCTGCCGCCCAGCAAGCCAACCTGCCACTCACGCTCGGGTCGTACCCGATCACACCAGCCAGTGACATCCTGCACGAACTCGCGAAGCACAAACACTTCGGCGTGCGGACCTTGCAGGCCGAAGATGAGATCGCCGCAGTTGGCATTGCGCTCGGTGCTGCATTCGCCGGCCATCTTGCTGTCACCACGACCAGCGGGCCGGGGTTGGCCCTGAAAAGCGAGACGATCTCACTGGCCTTCGCCATCGAGTTACCGATGGTCATCGTCGACATTCAACGTGGTGGGCCGTCCACCGGGCTACCGACAAAAACCGAGGCATCTGACCTCAACATCGCGCTCTACGGGCGTCACGGCGAAGCCCCGCTGCCCATCGTTGCGTCGTACAGCCCGGCCCACTGCTTCCACGCCGCGATCGAAGCGGCGCGCATCGCCCTGAAGTACCGAACCCCGGTCTTGCTGCTGAGCGACGGGTACCTCGCCAACGGATCAGAGCCGTGGCTGCTGCCCGACCTGGCTTCGCTTCCCGACATCTCGGTGCCGTTCGCCACCAAGATGAACCACGTCGACGACGACGGCAACGAAGTTTTCTGGCCGTAC
>CAWUXP010000117.1:0-4920 GCA_963926495.1 Candidatus Ilumatobacter herschelensis | reverse complement strand
GAAATGCGTGAAGGCTGCCCACATCGCAGGCGCGCCAGGCACGATCGTCGCACGACGAGTCTTGATCGACTCGGCAGCACTATGCGGGTCGAAACGCTGGACGAGCATGACGGTCGCTCCGACGCCCAGCCCGGTGGCCATAACCACATTCAGGCCGAAGATGTGAAAGAGCGGGAGCACACTCCAGATCAGATCATCGCTGTTGAGGACCCCGGTTGCCTTGCTCTGCGCGATGTTCGTCAACACGTTTCCGTGCGTCAGCATTGCAGCCCGGGGCAGACCAGCGGTTCCACTCGTAAAGATGAGCACGGCGGTTGCTTCGTTGCTGACGTCAACAATGTCGACCGCATCGGCATCGAGTAGCTCGTCGATCGAACGGGCACCCTCCGGTGCGTTCTCGCCATCGGTGCTCAGCACCACTTCAACGGTTGGCACCAGCGACCGGTCGACGTTCGACCACGTAGCGGTACTCACCTTCTCGACCACGACCACCTTGGCACCCACACTGGCGATCTCCTTTTCGAGCGCAGGCGCAGGGCTTAACGGGTTGAGCGGAACGGCAATGGCACCGAGGCCCACCGTGGCGAAATAGGTGATAACGAAGTGCCGACTGTTCGAGCACAACAGAGCGACGCGGTCACCTGCGGTGACGCCGACCGACGCCAGCCCGCCGCGCAGGCGATCGATCTGGCTGCGGAGCTCGCCGTAGGTCGTTTCACGCCCGCGGCTGATCAGCGCGATCGAATCGGCGTCGTGTGGTTCGAGAATGTGCGCAAGATTCACGTTTGACGTCCCGAGAGTCGATAGCTGCGGATTTGCTGACCCCGCATTATTGTCCACGCCGTCATGTTCAGCGTGATCATGCACAACATCAATATGCTCAGAGACGAACCAATGAGATGATCCCGGCAAGCAGGATCACAAACAGAAGAAGTCCGAGCGCAAGAGTGGTCGCTGGCCGCATGAGTTGATCGTATCGAACTGGTGCCAGTCACGGCCGTAACGTGCGCCCAGCAAGGAAGGCCTGTCGTTCGTCTTGGCACGCCTGGCGGACGAAGCAGGTGGCGTCGTGATCGTTGGTCAGCGCTTCGGATTGCATAAATGCATAGGCCGTCGTCGGCCCAAAGAACTTCCAACCGCGGCGCTTCAACTCTTTCGCCAACGCCGCCGACCGAACAGTCTGTGTGGGAATGCCGCCCTCGTTGGTCCGTTCCGGTTCGAGGACCGCCCACTCCCATACCCAGTCCACGAGCGACCCTTCGGTCTCGACCAGCTCGATGGCCCGCTGTGCGTTGTTGATCGTCGCTTCGATCTTGCCTCGGTGGCGGACGATGCCAGCATCTAGCAGGAGTCGTTCCACGTCGTCAGACCCGAATTCGGCAACCGCTCGATAGTCGAAGTCAGCAAACACCTCGCGGAATCGAGGACGCTTCATCAAAATCGTGAGCCAACTCAACCCTGACTGAAAACCCTCAAGACAGATCTTCTCGAACAGTCGATGTTCGCGGGTGGTCGGGCGGCCCCACTCGTGGTCGTGATACTCCAGGTAGGTCGCGCTGGCGGTCGGCCAGTTGCACCTCGCTGGTTCAACCATCGCCGTGATTGCGCGGCGGCTCAGCGCGCCGCTCGGCCAGCTTGGCTGCTGCTGCCGCTTTGGCCTCTTCTGCTGCTTCGGCCCGCTTTTCTGCAAAGTGTTGCGCCAGGTCGTCACCTCCATCGAGTTCGATGTCGACCTGGCCATACGACGCGCGTGCGAGCACATGGGTCGCAACCGGTGAGGTGAAGAGCTGCAACACCACGACGAGCAGCAGTGTGACCACCGCTTTGCCGGATCCAATCTCGATCGCGGCGCCAATAGCCACAAGCAACAGACCAAGCGTTGGCGCCTTCGCGGCGGCATGAACACGCGACATGAGGTCGTTAAACCGGACCACGCCGATGCCACCAATCATGGTGAGCAACGATCCGACGATGAGGAAGATGCCTGCGACAATGCCCATCAGCCGCCCCTCCGCTCGATAAACCGGCCGAGCGCAACCGTGCCGACGAACCCCACCAGCGAGACGACGAGCACCGTCGACAATGTGATGTCGCTGTTCGCCTCAGCTGCAGCGACGATGATGCCGCTCACAACGACCGACAGCACACCGTCGAGCGCGACCACACGGTCAGGGATCGACGGGCCGCGCAGCACCCGATAGAGAAAGCACCCTGCCGCAACGACGAGGAACACGATGGCAACAACGATCATGAGACGATGTTCTTTCCGTCAGGCGTTGAGTTGCTGGTCGAGTTGAGTGCAGCCTCAACCCGCGGTAGCTCGTTGCGCTGCCCAAATGCCTTGATCGCCAGCCGTTCGAGTTTCAGCACATCGCGTCTGACCGACTCGACATCCATGAAGTGCAGAACGTGGACGAACAGGATGCGTTCGACCGGGCCGCCATCGCTCGAACGTTTTTCGGCGACATGGACGGTCACGGTCCCAGGCGTCAGAGTGGTCGAGTTGGCAATCAACGTGACCACTCCGGCCGATGTGGTGTGCAAGGGCACTGCGATGATTGCCCGGTGAATCTTAAGGCCGGGCGTGATGATCTCCCAGGCAACGACGAGGTTCGCCTTGACAAGCTGCCACAGGAAGTAAACGGCATAGATCAGCGCCGAGATGGGTCGGAAGTTCGTGCGTTCAAGCCCGGTCACCCCGGTTGGCCGCGCGACACCGACGACGACGAGCGCCACGATCAGGCCACCGAGCACATTGCCCGCAGTGAGGTCAGCCCACAGCGCGACCCACAGCGATGTCAGCCAGATGAGCAGGGTGGGGAGTCGGAAGAACTTGTTCATCCGCCAGCCTCACTGTGCGAACCGAGTACGGCGTCGATGTAACCCTGGGGGTTCAGCAGGTCGGCAGCGGCTCGTTCGGCGAGGTCGTACAACGGGCCGGCGAACACCAGGAGCGCTACCGAGAGTCCGACGACCACGACCGTCGATACTGTCATCAGGATAGGCAGCTTCGTCGCACCCGACTCGAGACGCTCGGCAATCTCACCGTCTTCGGGTTGGCCCCAGAACACGTTCGACCAGATGCGACCCATCACATACATCGTGAGCAGGCTGACGATGAGACTGACCACGACAATGCCCCACTGCTGCGCCTCGATGCCCGCACTGACAAGGGCGAACTTTGCGACGAACCCGGAGAACGGCGGGATACCCGCGATGCTTAGAGCGGGGAGCGCGAAGAGGACCGCGATCATCGGCGCGCTTCGAACGAGGCCGCCGACCCGAGACAACCGATCCGACCCAGCCTTGCGTTCGACCAGTCCGGCCACCAAGAACAGCGCCGTCTTGACGACGATGTGGTGGACGACATAGAAGATGGCACCGGCAATGCCGGCCAGGGTGAAGAGGGCGAGACCCATGATCATGTAGCCGATGTGGCTGATGATGTGGAACGACAGGATGCGCTGAAGGTCGTCGTGCGAGAGCGCACCGAGCACGCCGACGAGCATCGTGCAGCCGGCGACAACGAGAAGCAGCGTGCCCTGCTGCGCATCAATCGGGAAGATCAGCAACTGCGTGCGGATGATGGCGTAGACCCCGACCTTGGTGAGGAGTCCGGCAAAGATCGCTGTGACCGCATTCGGTGCAGTGGGATAGCTATCGGGCAGCCAGAAGAACAGCGGGAAGATCCCCGCCTTGATCCCGAAGACGGCGATCAGTAACAGCGAGAATCCGACGCGCACGCCACTACTGAGCTCAGGCATTCGCTCGGCGAGTTCGGCCATGTTGACGGTACCGGTCGCCGAGTAGAGCAGTGCCAGTGCCGTGATGAAGAACGTTGAGGCGATCAGGCTGATCACGACATACGACATGCCCGAGCGCACCTGCCCGGCCCGTCCACCGAGGGTGAGTAGCACGTAGCTCGACACCAGCATCATCTCGAACGCAACGAACAGGTTGAACAGGTCACCGGTGATGAAGCTCGCCGACACACCAGCGGCGAGGACGAGGTAGACGGGGTGGAACGACGCGAACCGCCGCTCTTCGGCGTGCTGGCCGATGGCGTAGACAAGCACCGACACCAGCATCAACGATGACACCAACAACATGATCGCGGCCAAACGATCGACGACAAGCGAAATCCCGAGTGGAGCGACCCAACCTCCGGCTTGCGACACGGCAATGCCCCCGATCGCATCACCGGTTGCCTGATCGACACGAGTGAGTAAGAAGATGTTGTTCGCGACCAGGCCGAGCAATGCAACGACACTGATCACACGCTGCACGTTGCGAAGACGTGCGAAGACAACGCTCAGCGCAGCGGCAATCAGCGGCAGGATCACCGGTAGAGGGATCAGCGCGTCGAAGCTGCCGCTACCTGGAGCGGTCACATCGGCCCCGAGGAATCCGATCGAAGTCAGCGCGCTCATACCCGGTCCTCTTCGATCGCCCGTTCGCGCTCGGCCGCTTCGCCTTCGGCGACTTCCGCGTCAACCGCCCGGCGAGCGATGTAGCGATCTTCGACGTCGTCTTCCACGATGTCGTCGTTGGTGAGCTTCCAACTGCGGTAACCGAGAGCGAACAAAAACGCCGTGACACCGAACGTGATGACGATCGAAGTCAGCGCGAGCGCCTGCGGAAGCGGGTCGGCGAAGTCGGTTGGATCAGCAGACCCAAGGATCGGAGGCAACCCGAGCCCACTTCCCGAGGTAAGCAGCAGAATGTTGGAGCCGTGACCAATGAGGCCGACGCCGACGATGATGCGTGACAACCGGCGCTGCAGCAGCAGCCACGTGCCCGTGCCGAACAACATGGCAGCAGCGAAGGCAAGCAAGACACTCATTGCGCTGCCTCGTCATCGGTTTCCGGCGGGACGCGATCATCGCCGAATGCCGCAAAGGCCATCAGGACGAGACCGAC
>CAWUXP010000116.1:0-2751 GCA_963926495.1 Candidatus Ilumatobacter herschelensis | reverse complement strand
CGCCGACCCGGTCGAATCCGGATCCGTGGCCGCCAGGTGTGAACTGGTCGATGCCCACGGGGTCGCGCACTTCGAGCATGGCAATCAGACCAGCGCGGACGTCGGCATCGGAGAACGTGATGCCGCCTTCGCCGCGTGCCGCTCGACCCGCCCAAGCTCCGGCGAAGCAGTCAGCTTGCTGTTCGGTCGTGACCGTCGGGAGGTTTTGTCGCAGGACACCGCTGCGCTGTTGGATGGCGTGGCCGTACTCGTGAGCCAAAACGATGCCGATTGTTCCGGCGCCGAAGTTGTCGGCGAGTTGGGCGAGCAGGCCGCCGTCGCCGTCGTCGTAGACAATGAAGTCATCAAGGCCGCAGTAGAACGCCACGAATTCTTGGACGTCGTCGTAGGACGTGCGCGGCTCGCCGCAACCGGGGAGATCATCTGGCCGTTGCGGGTACGCCGCATAGACATCGCCTTGGAGTGGTTGCCACGCCTCGCCGTACACCTCGGGATAGGTCTGCTCCCACCATGTGTCGAGGTCGGCGAGTGTCGCAAGGAGGAACTCGTCGTATGGCTGGGCTGGCTTGTTCGGGCCGAAATTGATGGCGTTGGGATCGCTGACGGTTGGGTCGGTCACCGGAGGCGTGGTCGCTGGCTCGCTCGGCGGGTCGTCCGGGTTGCCGTCTTCGTCGATGACGGGCGTACCCGGCTCGAACGGAGGCGCAGGTGTCGCCCCCGCTGAGGCATCGGAGCGAGTTGCGGTTACGGCAACGTCGGCGCCGCATGCTGCAGCGAACAGCCCCGTGGCGATGAGCAGTGCGGTAAGTCGCGTGGTCTGCACGAACCCGACTCTAGGCAACGACGTTTGCCGACTCGCATCGGCTGACCGGGATTTCGAATCTTGTCACCATTACAAAGCGTCTACTGGAACGGTCGTTTGGGTGCGGTACTCAAAGCGGCTATCGGGTACCTTGAACTTGCCGTCCTCGAACCGTCCGGTTCCTGGACGACTGGGGTCACGTGCTACGTTCCCAAATACAACGACGAACACGAGGGGGTTTACGTCGATGGCAATGCTGGAAGTGAAAGACGTCGAAGTCAGGTTTGGGGGCATTGTTGCTCTCAGCGGGATGACTTTCGATATCGAAGAGGGACAGATTTGTGGCCTGATCGGTCCCAATGGCGCGGGGAAGACGACGATGTTTAACGTCATCAGTCGCATCTATGACCCGACCGCTGGATCGTTGAGCTTTAATGGGGTCGACCTGTTGAAGACGCCACCGCATTTGATTGCCAAAACCGGCATCTTTCGGACGTTCCAGAACCTGGCGCTCTGGCCACGCATGAGCGTGATCGAGAACGTCATGGCTGGTGCGCACGTACGGAGCAAGCAGAACTTCGGTACAGCGATGCTCAATATCGGGCGCAAGAAGGAAGAGAAAGCGCTGGCTTCCGAGGCGTACACGATTCTGGCCGACCTCGGCCTCGAAAGCTTTGCGTTCCAGCAGTGCGCTGGCCTTCCGTACGGAACGCTCAAGCGAATCGAACTCGCCCGCTGCCTCATCGGCCATCCCAAGCTGCTGATGCTCGACGAACCCGCGACGGGCCTCACGCACAGCGAAGTCGACGAGCTGTCGATCGTCATCCAGAAGATCCGGACCGACTACAACCTGACCATCCTCCTCGTCGAGCACCACATGGGCCTCGTGATGAGCATCTCCGAGAACGTCGTTGTTCTCGACTTCGGCCGCAAGATCGCTGAGGGCTTGCCTGCAGAAGTGCAGGAAAATCCCGCCGTGATCGAGGCGTACCTAGGAGCACCCGCATGAGCGAGTCCAGCACATCTCCCGAACTTGTCCTCGAGGTCAAGGGTCTGGAAGGCGGCTACGGCCAGATTCAGGTCCTGCACGGCCTGGACTTCCACGTCGCCGATGGCGAAATCGTGATCATCCTCGGTGCCAATGGTGCCGGTAAGACCACGACGCTGCGAGCGGTGTCGGGCATGATTGCCCGCACGGGTTCGATCAAGCTGCGCGGCAAAGACATCAGCAGCGCAAAGGCCCCCGACCTCGTGCGTCAAGGCGTCGCACATGTCCCGCAGGGTCGAGGCACGCTGCCCGAGCTGTCGGTCGAAGACAACCTCCGAGTCGGTGCTTATATCCGAGACGACAACGAAATCGACAAAGACATCGAGCAGTGGTTCGACGTCTACCCCGTGCTCCGGGAGCGCAAGAATCAGCGCGCCGGTTCACTTTCCGGCGGTGAGCAGCAGATGCTTGCCGTTTCTCGGGCGCTGATGTCTCGTCCCAGCCTGCTCTTGCTTGACGAACCGTCACTTGGGCTGGCTCCGATCATTGTGGCGGAGCTGTTCGAGCGCTTCGCCGAAATCAACAAGGAGACTGGCACGACGATGCTCGTGGTTGAACAGAACGCACAGTTGGCACTTGGCATCGGCGACCGGGGCTACGTCCTCGAGTCCGGGGCGATCTTCACCGAAGGTCCAGCCGACGAATTGATCAACGACGACGCCATCCGCAAGGCCTACCTCGGAGTCTGAGGGGAAAATAACAATGGAACTCTTTCTCAACCGCGTTTCCGATGGCCTGTCCAACGGAGCCACCTACGCCCTGATCGCAATGGCCTTGGTCATGATCTTCAAGGCGACGACCCTGATCAACTTTGCCCAAGGCGAGTTCGCCATGTTTGGCGGATTCATTGCCCTCGTTCTTGCGACCGAACGCGGCCTGCCGGTGTGGATTGCCGTCATTG
>CAWUXP010000115.1:0-11621 GCA_963926495.1 Candidatus Ilumatobacter herschelensis | reverse complement strand
GGCAGCAATCGACTTGGCAGTTGCCGGAGCAACAATGATCAGGTCGGCCCCTTGGCCGACAGACGTATGCGGGATCGGCGTTTTGGCATTGTGCCACAGTTCGGTCTGGACCGGCTCGGAGGCAAGTGCGCTCAGGGTGGTCGTGCCGACGAAGTGCTGTGCGGCATCGGTCATAATCGGAACGACGTGGGCCCCTGCGTCAACGAGACGCCGCGTCACTTCGATGGCCTTGTAGGCAGCAATGCCACCCGTGACTCCGAGGACAATGCGCTTGCCAGCGAGGGGCGACGCACTCATCGAGACGTTGGATCGGTGCTCAGCCCTTGGCGTCGACTGCTGCGTCAGCAGCGGCCTGCGCTTCGGCCTCGGGATCTTCTTCGACCACAACTTCTTCGGCCGGCTCGGGAGCTTCGGTCCAGATGATCTTGTCGGCAGCGATCTCTTCGAACGCCATCGACAGCGGCTTGTGAGCCGTCGACGACACCTGCGGCGGGATCATGTGGCCGAGGCCGTCACCCAACTGGTTGAAGTACGAGTTGATGTTTCGCGCCCGGCGCGCCGCAAGCGTGACGAGGGTGAACTTTGAATCGACCTTGCCGAGAAGAGTCTCGATAGGAGGATCAATCATCGTGTCGTGATCAAGCGCCATAAGACTAAACATGCTACCGGACATCGCACCCCAGGCGACGCCGCACGCGTCGACTGAGTTGCCAGCCCGATGACTCAGCGCTCATCGCAGCACAGACGAACGCTGCTCAGCGGGCGGCATCGATGATCGCCAGCAACTCGACGATCGTGTCTTCGAGGTCGTCATTGACCACAACGTGATCGGCCAACGCTCGCCCGATCGGCTCTTCCTGTTCGGCCTTCTTCAGGCGCGCAAGAACCTTGTGGTCGACATCGCCGCGGCCGCGGAGCCGTCGCTCTTGCTCTTCGCGGCTCGGAGGCAGAACGAAGATGAGCATCACGTCCGGGTGGAGCTGTTTGACCTGTTGGGCGCCATCGACCTCAATTTCGAGGACGATGTCCCGACCGTTGACATCGGGCGCCGACGCATCAGGGACGGGCGTTCCGTAGTAGTTACCGAGGAATTCGGTCCATTCGAGGAAACCGCCAGCCTCGATGTGCGCCTCGAACTGAGCAGGCGTGACGAACACGTAGGCATCGTCAGCCTCACCCGAACGTTGTTCCCGGGTGGTCCAGGAACGGCTCAGCCACAGCCTGGCGTCGCGCTTGACTGCTGCGTCGACGATCGTGCCTTTGCCCACCCCACCTGGGCCGCTGATGACAACGATCATGCGGAATGCAACTGCACGAATTGCCTCAACCGAGTTTGCTGAGCAGGGCCGCGCGCTGTTGCGCTCCGAGCCCTTGCACCCGACGGTTATCGGCGATGCCGATCTCTTCCATCAGCCGGCGGGCTTTGACTTTGCCAACGCCAGGGAGCGACTCCAGCATCGACACGACCTTCAGTTTGCCGACGTTTACATCGTCGGAATCGAGTGCTTCGACGAGCGACATCGACCCCATTTTCAGGCGGGCTTTTATTTCAGCTCGGGCGGCGCGAGCTTCGCCCGCTTTGACGAGAGCTGCAGCCCGCTGCTCTGGTGTCAATTGTGGAGGTGTGGCCATTTACTCAGACTAACGCGGCCAGATCGGCGATGCGGCCGATCTGGCGTTCTCTGGCCCATTTCACAAGCTCACGCTGGATGTTTACAGCGGCCCGAGGATCAGCGAACGTGGCAGTGCCGACCTGCACGGCGCATGCGCCTGCCAGAAACATCTCCACGGCGTCCCATCCAGAAGCCACTCCCCCGACGCCGATGATCGGCAGATCGGGAAGGGCGGCGTGTACGTCGTGGACGGCGCGAACTGCAACAGGATGCATCGCCCGGCCCGAGTAGCCACCGCCGCCGGCTCCAAGTGTCGTGGCCAGCGTGACTGGGTCGTAAGCCAATCCAAGCAATGTGTTGATGCATGTGACCGCTTCGGCACCTGCTTCGTTGCAGGCTCGTGCGACGTCGATGATCCGGTCGGTGTTCGCGCTGAGCTTTGCCCACCGCGGACGACCGCACGCTGCTGTCGCGGCGATGACGTTCCGCGACAATTCGATGTCGTGCGCGAAGATCGACCCGCGTCCTTCAAGATTGGGACACGACAGGTTGACTTCGACAGCGACCACCTCGGGCGGCGCATCGGCAAGCATCTCGGCAGCCAACGCGTAGTCCTCGAGTGACCGTCCCCAGATGCTGCAGATCACGGTGGCGCCAGTGTCGATCAACGGCGGAAGCACCTTGTCGAGCCAGTACTCGATACCTGGGCCCTGGAGCCCGACTGCGTTCATCATGCCCTGCGGGGTCGGGTGGATACGTGGCGCAGGGTTGCCGGCCCACTCGTATGGCGCCAGCGACTTGGTGACGATCGCGCCGATGGCCGACAGGTCGACGAACGGCGCCATCTCGATGCCGTAGCCAGCGGTACCGGATGCCATCATTACCGGCGCGTCGAGGGTGATCGAGCCGATGCGAACGCTGGTGTCGATGTCCATTCGGCCTTCACCCAACCGTGGTTCCTGTGGCGTGATACTCCTGCAGGGATTTGACGCCGAGTAGAACTCCGTGTCGCTCGGACAAACCCTGCGCTGCAGCGATGGCAGCATCGACCGTAGTGACGCAGGCCACATGGTGAAGGCTCGCGGCCTTGCGGATGTGCGCTCCATCAGCACGACCGATACGACCTCGTGGCGTGTTCACCACGAAGTGGATCTCGCCGTTGGCAATGAGGTCGACCGCCGTCACACCTTCGCCGTCTTGCACCTTGGCCAGCACTTGATCGACATCAACACCGAATCGGGCGAGGTATGTCGCTGTGCCTTCGGTCGCTACAAGCCCGAAGCCGAGGGCTTGCATGCGTTGCGCAACAACAAGACCTGCGGGCTTGTCGTGATCGGCAAGCGACAGAAACACGGTGCCCTCTTCAGGGAGCACGGTGCCTGCGGAGAGTTCGGCCTTATAGAAGGCCTTTCCGAACGTGTCCGCAATACCCATCACTTCGCCTGTTGACCGCATTTCTGGGCCGAGGGCCGGGTCGACTTCGGGGAATCGCGCGAACGGCAAAACTGCTTCCTTGACCGAAACATGGCCGGTGATCGGCGGCCGCAGAAGTCCTTCCTCACGCAACTCAGCAAGCGTCGCTCCGAGCATCACTCGTGTCGCAACCTTGGCCAGTGGGACGCCGGTTGCCTTGGCAACGAACGGCACCGTGCGGCTCGCACGCGGGTTCGCCTCAATCACATAGACGGTGGTGCCAGCAACGGCGAACTGCACGTTGATCAGCCCACGAACGTCGAGCCGCTTCGCGATCGACGCTGTGTACGCCTCCATAACCTCGATGACCCATGACGGAAGTGTCTGCGGCGGAATCGCACACGCCGAGTCACCGGAGTGCACTCCGGCTTCTTCGACGTGTTCCATCACGCCGCCAATCAGTACCTCGCCCGTGTGATCGCGAATTGCGTCGACGTCGACCTCAGTCGCATCGGCGAGGAACCGGTCGATCAGTACGGGACGTTCGGCCGAAAGGCCGCCTTCCCTGCCAAGGCTGCCGAAACCGGCGAGTTCGGCCATGGCCGCGGCAAGATGCTCGCGGTCGTGAACAATCTGCATTGCTCGGCCACCAAGCACGTAGCTCGGGCGCACAAGCACCGGAAAGCCGATGGTCTCGGTGATCACCAACGCCTGCTCGACCGTGACAGCGGTGCCTCCTGGAGGCTGCGGGATGTGCAGCTCGTCGCAGATTTTGTTCCACCGTTCGCGGTCTTCGGCTGCGTCGATCGAATCGGGTGACGTCCCCGCAACCAGGTCGAGCGGAATCTCGCCCGCAAGCTTGAGCGGCGTCTGCCCACCGAGCGACACGATCACCTTGTACGGCTGCTCGGCGTCGATGATGTTCAGAACGTCTTCCTTCGTCAGCGGTTCGAAGTACAGGCGATCGGACGTGTCGTAGTCGGTCGAGACCGTCTCCGGGTTGCAGTTGACCATGATGGTCTCGAACCCAGCGTCACGAAGCGCGAACGATGCATGCACGCAGCAGTAGTCGAACTCGATGCCCTGGCCGATCCGGTTCGGACCCGATCCGAGGATGATGACCTTCTTGCCCTCCGAAGGGCGAACTTCAGACTCGTCTTCGTAGGTGGAGTAGTGGTACGGCGTCTCGGCGTCGAACTCGGCAGCGCAGGTGTCGACCGTCTTGTACGTCGGCACCACACCAGCAGCCTCGCGTGCAGTTCGGACGTCGGCCTCGACAACGCCCCACTGGTAAGACAGCTGAGCGTCGGAGAAGCCGAGCTGCTTCGCCCGCTTCCAGTCGCGTGCCGACATCGCCTCAAACCCTGTCGCCGCGAGGTGGACACGCTCTTCGGTGATCAGCGACATTTGATCGAGGAACCACGGGTCGATCCCCGTGCGTTCGTTAATCACGTCGATCGAGATCCCGCGGCGCAGCGCCTCGCCAACGTGGAGGACCCGGTCGGGTGTCGGGATGGCAGCTTGGACGAGCAGTGATTCGTCGTCAGCGAACTCGGCGATCAGGTGATCTTCGCCGGCATGACAACCGAGCCCGTCGTAGCCAAGTTCGAGAGAGCGAATCGCCTTCTGCAGGCTCTCGGGGAATGTGCGGCCGATTGCCATCACTTCGCCGACGGCCTGCATTTGCGTGCCGAGGATGCCGGACGCGCCGGGAAGCTTCTCAAAGGCCCAGCGCGGGATTTTGGTGACGACGTAATCGATGACCGGCTCGAAACTGGCCGGCGTTGCCCGGGTGATGTCGTTTGGGATCTCGTCGAGGGTGTACCCGACGGCCAGCTTGGCAGCAATCTTGGCGATTGGGAAACCGGTTGCCTTCGAGGCCAGAGCTGAAGAACGCGAAACGCGCGGGTTCATCTCGATGACGACCTGTCGACCGTCAACGGGGTTCACGGCGAACTGCACGTTCGAGCCACCCGTTTCGACACCGACACGACGGATACACGCAATGGCTGCATCGCGCATCTTCTGATACTCGACATCAGTGAGGGTCTGAATCGGCGCCACGGTGATCGAATCACCCGTGTGGACACCCATTGGGTCAAAGTTCTCGATGCCACAGATGATCACGCAGTTGTCAGCGTGGTCGCGCATCACTTCGAGCTCGTATTCTTTCCAACCGACGATCGATTCCTCGACGAGAATTTCGTTGATCGGGCTGGCTTCGATACCGGATGCCGCCAGCTTCTCGAACTCTTCGACCGAGTAGGCGATGCCGGTTCCGCGTCCGCCAAGGATGTAGGCGGGGCGAATCATGGTCGGCAGGCCGATCTCAGCCATGGCGACGCGGGCCTCGTCCATGTTGTGAGCGATCCGTGAGCGGCACGATTCGAGGCCGATCTCGGTCATCGCGACCTTGAAGTTCCCGCGGTCTTCAGCGGTCGCGATCGCCTCGGCGTTCGCTCCAATCATCTCCGGCTTGCCCGGGACACCGATCAGGCCGCGCTCGAAGAGCTCCATTGCGATGTTCAGGCCGGTCTGACCGCCGAGCGTCGGAAGTACCGCATCGGGCTGTTCCCGATCGATGATCGCCGAAAGCACTTCCCACGTGAGCGGTTCGATATAGGTCGCGTCAGCAAAGTCCGGATCGGTCATGATCGTCGCCGGGTTCGAGTTAGCCAGAATGACGCGATAGCCCTCTTCCTTCAGCACACGACAGGCCTGGGTTCCCGAGTAGTCAAACTCGCAGGCCTGGCCGATCACGATTGGGCCAGAGCCAATGATGAGAATCGATTTGATGTCGTTACGCCGGGGCATCAGACGCCAGCCTTCCGGTTGGTCGGGGCGGCATTAGCCGCGATCATGTCGGCGAACTGGCCGAACAGGTAGTTCGCATCGTGCGGGCCGGGGTTGGCTTCGGGGTGGTGCTGAACGCTGAACGCCTGCTCGCCGTTGACCTGCAGCCCTTCGCAGACTCCGTCGTTCAGGTTGACGTGCGTCATTTCAGCGATACCACTGAGTGAGTCGGGATCGACGGCGAAGTTGTGATTCTGGCTAGTGATCTCCACCTTGCTGGTCAGCAGGTTCTGGACCGGATGGTTGCCACCATGATGGCCAAACGGCAGCTTCAAAGTTGCTGCCCCAATGGCATGACCGAGCAGCTGATGGCCGAGGCAGATGCCGAAAATCGGCACGTTGCCGATTAAGCCTCGGATGGCCTCGATGGCATATGGCGACATCGTCGGGTCGCCTGGCCCATTGCTCAGGAACACGCCGTGCGGGCTACGCGCGAGGATGTCGGCAGCAGATGTGTCGGAGCGGACGACGTCGACTCGTCCAAGCTGCGCCAAGTTGTTGACGATGTTGGTCTTCATACCGAAGTCCATCGCCACGATCTGCAGACGACTGTTCGAGTCGGCTGCTTCGACCGTGTAGTTCTCCGGCGTCGTGACGGTCGCGACCAGGTCAATGCCGTCGGTGCCCGGCTCGGCTTTTGCAGCTGCGAGGAGCTCGGCTTCGGGTACGCCGCCGAATGCCCCCGGCAACGCACCGGTGCCGCGAATCAGCCGTGTCAGGCGACGAGTGTCGATCCCTGCAATGCCCGGCACACCCTGCTGCACGAGCATCGAACCGAGGTCGCTCTCAGCACGGAAGTTGCTGTGACGACGAGCGAGGTCGCGTACGACGATGCCTCGGCAAAACGTTCCTCGTGACTCGAAGTCGGCAGCGTTGATGCCGTAATTGCCGATGTGCGGGTATGTGAACGTGATGATCTGTCCGGCATAGCTGGGGTCGGTGATCACTTCTTGGTATCCGCTCATGACCGTGTTGAACACGACCTCACCGGTGGCAATGCTGCTGTCCGAACCGGCCCCGATCAGCTCGCCTTCAAAGACGCTGCCGTCAGCAAGGACGAGCGCCCCTTCTCGAATCGTCTCAGGCATTGTTCTGTGCTCCGTTTGCGTCATTCTGAATCAATAGATTCGTCTGCATGTTCATGCATTGTACTGGATGATCATTCATTTCTGCGCGACTCCGTCCAACACGACGGCCTCGCCATTGAAGATCGTGTGCTTCACTCGCCCTGTCAGCGCAACGCCAACGAACGGTGTGTTGCGGCTCTTGCTGGCCAGCTGTCCCGGCACCACTTCCCACTCCTCTGCGGGGTCGAACACGGTGAGGTTCGCTGGCTCGCCGACTTCGATCGGTCGGCCATGCCGATCGGCGACGCCAGCGATCTCGGCTGGCTTCCACGACAATGCTGCGACGATGTCAACAAGCGGCATGTTGAGGTGGGCAATCGACACACCGAGCGCAGTCTCCAATCCGAGCATGCCGGGTGGGGCCTGGTCGAGCGGCAACTCTTTGCTTTCCGAAACGTGTGGCGCGTGGTCCGTGGCGATTGCATCGATTGTGCCGTCACGGAGACCCTCGCGGATTGCTTCGATGTCGCCCATCGTGCGCAGCGGAGGGGTCACCTTGTAGAGCGCGCTGTACGACGTGAGGAGTTCGTCAGTGAGGCTGATGTGATGCGGAGTCGCCTCAGCAGTCACGGCGAGGCCGTCTGCCTTGGCCTTGCGGACGAGTTCGACCGAACCGGCCGTTGACAGGTGGAGGAAGTGGGCGGGCGCACCAGTGAGCCGCACCAACTCGATATCGCGGTGGACCATCAGTTCTTCGGCGAGCGACGGCCAGCCGGGCAGGCCGAGATGGCTACAGCACGAACCCTCGTGCATGACGGCGCCTTCGGTTAACCGCTCGACTTCGCAGTGCTGCGCCATCGTGATCCCGAGGTCACTGGCGTACTCGTAGGCCCTGCGCATCAGTTGCGGATCTTGGACCCCGTTACCGTCGTCGGTGAAGAGCCGAACACCAGCAGCGGCAAGTTCTGCGAAGGGCGTGAGTGTCTCGCCCTTGCGGCCGATCGTGATGGAACCGGACGGGAGCACTTCGCACAGCCCGGCACGTTCGCCCTGTTGGCGGACGAATTCGATAACCCCAACAGAGTCTTGTGTCGGATCCGTGTTCGGCATCGCCACGATGGCCGTGAATCCGCCAAGCGCTGCTCCCCTGCTTCCGGTCTCGATAGTTTCCGCTTCTTCGCGACCAGGCTCGCGGAGGTGCACGTGGAGGTCGACGAAACCTGGGCAAACGACCATGCCAGCCGCATTGACGACCTGCTCGCCATCGCTCGACAACAGACCGACACCGATTTCCGCGACAACTCCATCGGCGATTCGGACATCGGCGCTGCGTTCGCCACCGGCGTCGATCAACCGACCATTGGTGATCAACAGCTTGCTGGGTGTTGGTTTCATGCTTCTGGGCTTCCTGCGAGTGAGTTCTCGGATCCGCTCCCGAGAAGATCGAAGAGCACGGCCATGCGAACGTTGATGCCGTTGGTGACCTGTTGGTTGATGACATTTCCAGGGAGTTCGCTGGGGTCAACCGCCATCTCGACACCGCGGTTCATTGGACCGGGGTGCATGACGAGGACATGATCGCCGAGGCGGGCCGCCCGCTCTGGGGTGAGGCCGAACCGAGTCGTGTACTCACGCAGATGCGGCACGAGTGCTTCGTTCATCCGTTCCTTCTGCATCCGGAGGAGGTAAAGGATGTCAATGTCGTCGATGACCTCGTCGAGATGAGCCACGACGTGTTCTTTGTGCGACGGCGGCAGCAGCGTGCGCGGTGCAACCCAGGTGACGTCGGCACCGAGCATCTTGAACGCTTCGGTCGTGCTGCGCGCAACACGGCTGTGCTTGATGTCGCCGACCATCGCGACGCGTAGCCCGTCGAAGCCCTCAAGCCGGTTGAGCGTCGTACGCACCGTGTACATGTCGAGCAGCGCTTGCGTCGGGTGTGCATGCCAGCCGTCGCCGGCGTTAATCACGCTGGCAGTCGTCCAGCTACTGAGTTGCCATGGGGCTCCGCTCGACCCGTGGCGAATGACGAACGCATCGACGCCCATCGCAGCAATCGTCTCGACCGTGTCCCGCAGACTCTCGCCTTTGTTCAGGCTCGACTGGCTCACGGCGAAGTTCATGGTGTCGGCCGAGAGCCGCTTGGCGGCGGTCTCGAAGCTCAATCGAGTGCGAGTCGAGTCTTCGAAGAACAGGTTGCAGACAGTCTTGCCACGCAGCGCAGGCACCTTTGGATTGGCGCGACGGTTGACCTCAGCCATGTGATCGGCGATCGAAAGCAGTCGCCGCAGGCCGGGCTCACCCAGTTCGCTGATCGACAGCAGCGAACGACTCATCAGGAGCCGCCGCCAGAGATCACGACGCCCTCTGCGGTAACGCTGACACTCTCCTCGGAGCTAGTCGGCAGGTTCTTACCCACGTAGTCCGGGCGGATCGGCAACTCGCGGTGACCTCGGTCGACGATCACGGCGAGCTGAACAGATTTCGGACGGCCGTAGTCGCCGATCGCGTCAAGCGCCGAGCGCACCGTTCGACCGGTGTAGAGCACATCGTCGACGAGCACCACAGTGGCGCCTTCAACAGAAAAGGTCAGGTCACTGACCGTCCCCGGCGTGACCGGTCGCAGCCCAATGTCGTCGCGGTAAAGCGAGGCGTCAACCGAGCCGAGTCGGACGCCGTCGGTCTCGGGCTCGATACGGGCAATCTCGGCGGCGAGGAGTTCAGCGACCCAGACGCCTCCGGTTTGGATGCCGACCAGGGCAACACCGGCAAGGCCGCGGTTGCGCTCGATGATCTCATGTGCCATCCGAGTAATTGCTCGGCGCACGTCGTCCGGACCAAGCACCTGCTTGCCAGAGAGCTCAGGCGACTTCTCGTCGGGGGTATTCGTCATGTTGTCCTTTCCGTGTGAGCCTCACTGGACTCACTTCACGGTTCGGAGTCGAAAGTTACCACCGACGTCGACCTACTGAAAACACAGTAGTGAAATTCTCTGGCATCAGCCACCGCCCTCAGCTCAGAAAGGTGGGGTTACCGGGGAGCGCGACCGATCGATCGCGCCGGTACAAGATCCAGATGTCGTTGCGGTCGACTTCATCGAAGGCGCTCGACACAAGCGCCCAATCGTCGGCAAGATTCTCGTCTTCGCTCGTCGGGAGCACCACAAACTCGATCCGATCGGCTCGATCAGCAAGCCGGGTTCCGGCAATGGCTTTGTCGGCGCCATAGAGGTCAACCCGGAATGGGTTCGGAAACTGGTAGATCTCCGTGCGGTAGGCAAGATGCGGGGTGACTCGGTAGTGGGCTGCGACAGGGGCGTCGTCGGGAATATCTGAGATAATTTCTCGCATGTTTGTCGCATAAATATTGTCGGGCCGCCCGAAGTAGAGCTGCGTCCGGCTCCACGGCACCGGCGCCCACATCATCGACGTCACAGCGGCAGTCACGGCAAGCACTCCCATCGCCATCGACCGTGTGGGCACGAATAGCTGCTTCATCAGGCCATCATCAGCGACACCATCAGCGACATCGGCATCTTCGAGAATCGCCAAAACGTCCCGTCGGTCGCGAATCGCTCCGATGGCATGGATCGTTCCCATCGCCAGCGCCGGCACCGCAATGAGGCTGTAGTGATACTCGATCTGGAACTGGTACCAGAAGGTGCTGACGATGTTGGTGAACAGTACGAGGCCGCTGATGAGCGCCACGCTCGGGAGCCGCAAAAACAGCAGCGCGAATGGGGACGTCATCTGCCAGATGTACCACGGGCGATTCTCGGCACGGAGATGATCGGCCAGCTCACTCGGGTTCGTGACAGCAGTTTCAACGATTCGTGCCGCCCCCCTGAACGCGCCATCGCCGTCCTGGCTGAACGGCAGCCGCCAGGCGTTGCGTGTGGGCACGCCGATCAATCCACGCATCACGACGTACATGGCCGTGAACATGAACCAAATCGACCCGAAAATCGTAATCAGCCCGATTCGACGATCGCGGCGCAGCGCCACCCAGATCCCGAGCGGAACGATCACGAGCGAGACATCCTCTTTCACCATGAGCGACAACACGACGAAAACGCCGTACGCGCGCCACTTACGTTCGAGCGCCCCATAAATCGCGCAGCCAACGAGGACTCCGAGGAATGCGTCGGGATGAAAGTTCTCAAGGTTCGTCCAACCGACTGCCGGGTGGACCAGGTAGACAAGCCCGCCAACGAGGGCCATCCACTCCGACTCGAGGCGCTTGCGGCCATACAGGAAGAGAGGAATCGCTCCAGCACCGATCGCCGCCGACTGGGCAAAGAACATGATCCACGCGCCGGGAGCAATCCAGTAGACCGGAACGAGGAACAGCAGGATAAATGACGTGTGGTCGCCGAACATGTTGCGACCCATCAGCGTGACGAACGGGGCTTCACCACGCGACAGCAGCCACATGCCCTGGTCATAGAGCGCCGAGTCGTACGACGCGGTGCCAAGCCCATGGTGGATGTCGAGGCTGCGCTGCGTGAAGTACGACGTGTACAGCACCACCGCCAGAACAATCAGCACCTGTGGCGCCGATCGATCACTCAGCCACTCGTTCAGCGAGCGACGATGCGTCTCGGCAGAATCAACCGGTCGGTCGTCTGTGTCGGGCTCAGCCTCGTCGTTCGCGTCGATGGGCGCGCCAGGCTGCT
>CAWUXP010000114.1:0-9591 GCA_963926495.1 Candidatus Ilumatobacter herschelensis | reverse complement strand
CTTCGAGAAGTTCCTCGCCACCAAGTACGTCGGCACGAAGCGCTTCGGCATCGAAGGCGCCGAATCGGCAATCCCGATCCTCGACGAAATCCTCAGTCACGCAGCCGACGACGGCCTTGACTCGGCGATTTTGGGTATGGCTCACCGCGGTCGCCTGAACGTGTTGTCCAACATCATGGGTAAGGACTACGAGGCAATCTTTTCTGAGTTCGAAGGTCACCTCGACCCGTCGTCAGTGCAGGGGTCAGGCGACGTCAAGTACCACCTCGGAACAAAGGGCACGTACGTCAGCCCGTCGGGTGCCAACATCAAAATTGAGCTGGCCGCAAACCCGAGCCACCTCGAAACCGTCAACCCGATCGTCATGGGTATGGTCCGTGCAAAGCAGGACCAGATCGAGCCAGCCGGTTCGTTCCCTGTGCTCCCGCTGCTCATTCACGGCGATGCCGCGTTTGCCGGTCAGGGCATCGTGGCCGAGTGCCTTGCGATGAGCGACATTGGCGGATACCGCATCGGCGGCACGATCCACCTGATCATTAACAACCAGATTGGTTTCACCACCTCGCCTGAATTCTCGCGTTCGTCGCTGTATTGCTCCGACGTCGCCAAGACCGTGCAGGCGCCGATCTTCCACGTCAACGGCGACGACCCAGAAGCCTGCGTCAAGGTCGCACGGCTCGCCTGGGAATACCGCCAGGAATTCCATAAAGACGTTGTCATCGACATGGTTTGCTACCGCCGTCACGGACATAACGAGGGTGACGATCCGTCGTACACCCAGCCGCTGATGTACAAGGCGATCGCCGAACGTCGCACGGTCCGCAAGCTCTACGTCGAGACGCTGGTCCGCCGCGGTGACATCACGATCGACGAGGCCGAGCAGGCGCTCAGTGACTTCCACGACAAGTTGCAGACAGCTCTTGACGAGACGCGCGCACAAGATCCGGGTAACGTCACAGCCGCTCGGCCGCCGAAGCCGCTCGGTGTTCTGCCCCATATTCCGACAGGGGTCGACCGGGCCAAGCTCGACAGCATCTTCAACAAGCTCACCGATTACCCCGAGGGTTTTACGGTCCACCCCAAGCTTGGCAAGCAGTTCGAGACGCGGGCGAAGATGTACGCCGACGGCGCAGTCGACTGGGCGCTCGCCGAAGCAATGGCGTACGGCTCGCTCGTGCAAGAAGGCCACCCGGTGCGGCTCGCCGGTCAAGATTCGCGTCGCGGCACGTTCAGTCATCGCCACGCTGCGTTGATCGACAACAACACCGGTCAGCCGTGGATTCCGCTCGACAACCTCGACGATGCCGCCGCAAACTTTTGGGTGTTCGACTCGCTGCTTTCCGAATATGCCGCGATGGGCTACGAATACGGCTACTCCCATGCCAACCTTGACGCGCTTGTGTTGTGGGAAGCCCAGTTCGGCGACTTCGTCAACGGCGCCCAGATCATCATCGATCAGTACATCGTCGCAGCCGAAGACAAGTGGAAACAGCAGAATGGTGTTGTCCTGCTGCTGCCGCACGGCTACGAAGGCCAGGGCCCAGAGCACAGCTCGGCACGCATCGAGCGGTTCCTCACCCTGGCGGCCGAAGACAACATGCAAGTCGTCAACACGACCACTGCCGCCAACTTCTTCCATTTACTGCGTCGGCAAGTGCACTCGGAACGCCATACGCCGCTGATCGTGTTCTCGCCGAAATCTGGGCTGCGTATGAAGCAGACCCGCTCGTCTATCGACGAGCTGACGACTGGATCTTTCAACGAGGTCCTCGACGACCCGGGCATGCTCGACGCCGATGCAGTCACCCGCATCGTGTTCTGCTCAGGCAAGGTTGCGTGGGACGCAATAGCCGAGCGCGACCAGCGCAACGCTGCCGTTGCCATCGTTCGCATCGAGCAGCTCTACCCGCTTCCCACCGAGCAGATGCGTGATGTGCTGAAGAAGTACCCGAACGCCAAAGAACTTCGCTGGTTGCAGGAAGAGCCTGAGAACATGGGTGCCTGGAACTTCATCGAGCACAACGTGTGGCGCATCAAAGATGAGGGCTACGACCTTCGCCATGTGGCTCGCGCCCCGTCGGGTAGCCCCGCCACAGGCAGCAAGGCCATCCACGACCAAGAGCTTGCACAGCTCATGGATCAATTGTTCGCGTCAAGCGAGGACTGAATCCATCAGGCTGAAAGCGAAATTCCGAGAATCAACGCGAGCTCGTCGAGCGCCGGGCCGGGTTTGCCGACCTTGATGGTTTGCATGCCCATAGCTCGTGCTGGCTTTAGGTTGATCCCAAGGTCGTCGAGAAAGACGCATTCGGTCGGCTCGACACCGGCGAGTTCGCACGCAATCTCATAGAAGCGAGGTTCGGGCTTACGGACACCGACCTTGCTCGACTCGACCACATGGTCGAATTTCGCCATTACGTCTGCGACGTCGGCGCGGCGCTGTGTTGCTGTGTCGTCTGAGACCACATTGTTGGTGAGGCATGCCGTGACATAGCCGGCTGCGATCACAGCGTCGAGTGCGATGACCATCTCGGGACGGACCGACCCAGACAGGAGCGCCAGGATGTCGATGCCGGGAATCCGATGGCCGAGTGCGTCAGATTCGATGGCGAAGAGTGAGTCGAACTCGTCGGGCCCGATGTCGTTGCGTTCGAGTAACGCCCACGCGTTTGAGTCAGGGTTGTGTGTGTTGACCGAGCGGATGAAGTTGGTCGGCAAGGAGTGAATGTCTTCGTACGTGTTGAAGGCATCGAAGGGACTGGAGAGCACGACTCCACCGAAGTCCCAGAAAACTGCTCGCACAATGGTGGGGGTCGACATGGTTGGGGAGCCTACGATGGGAGAGTACGAAGTCTCGATTCGACTTCGGGTCACCTGGTGCGAACACGGCCGGTACCCGCAGCGATGATCGGCACCGCGTGCAGCTCGCCGCAATCGGCGACACGGAGGCTCGAACGGTCGAGCCCCGTCAACAGGAACGAGACAACTGATAATGAACACTAAGAACGGCCCAGCCCACGTCGTGGTTGACGGGTCAAACCTCGCGACCGAAGGCCGGTCGATACCCAGCCTGCAGCAGCTCAATGAAGCCGTCATGAGCTTTATGGAAGACAACCCCGACACCGAGATAACGGTCGTGGTTGATGCGACCTTCGGGCATCGGATCGACAAGAAAGAGACCAAGGAGTTCGAAGAGGGCATCTCGAACAACGAGCTCGTGGCGCCCCCGGCGGGCGCCGTCGGTCGCGGCGACGCCTTTGTGCTTGGGATTGCCAACAAGGCGAACTCCACCGTGTTGTCGAATGATTCCTTCCAGGAGTTCCACGGCCAATACGAGTGGCTCTTCGACGAAGGTCGCCTGATCGGCGGTAAGCCGGTGCCGCACGTCGGCTGGGTGTGGGTCGCGCGCACACCGGTCCGTGGCCCCGTGAGCCGCAAGGCCACACGAGGGTCAGGCGGCAGCGGCACCAGCAGCGGTCGGTCACGTGGCGGCCGTGGTCGCACGAAGCAAGACGAGAACCAGGCACGCGTGGGCAGCGTTGAGGCGAATGCGCCGATGCCGGTGCCGAAGATGCCGCCGCCAGCGCGCAAGCAGGATGCAGCGCGTCAGAGCGAGCCGCAAGCGGCTGTCGCAGCAGCACCCAGAGGCGGCGACCCGGTGAACGAACTGATGCCATTCCTTGAGTTCGTTGAACATCATCCCGTCGGAACGAGCATCAACGGCACCGTCGATGCGTACTCGTCGCACGGCGCCTACATCACGATTGCTGACACCGGTGTGCGGGGCTACGTCCCGCTGCGCATGATGGCCGCGCCGGCACCGCGTAGTGCGAAATCGATTATGAAGATCGATTCGTCGGTCACGCTCGTCGTCGTCAGCTTTAATGGCGCCCGTCGCAGCATCGATTGTGCCGTCCCCGACATGGCTGATCGGGCTATCGCCGAAGCAGGCGCCGAGGCCGACGAGACCGATGGCGCCACTGCTGACCTGATGCGCGAGCGGCAAGCCCCTGCCAGAAAGAAGGCAGCAGCCAAGAAGGCAGCAGCCAAGAAGGCAGCAGCCACGAAAAAGGCCCCAGCAAAGAATGCCGCGGTGCAGAAGACGACGACAAAGACGACCATAAAGGCGACCACAAAGGCGACCACGCAGAAGGTGTCAGCACCGAAGAAGAACGCTCCCGCCAAGTCTGCTCCAGCCAAGAAGGTTGCAGCCAAACAGGTTGCGGCCAAGCAACCCACAGCGGAGAAGGCTCTCGCCAAGAAGGCAGTCGCCAAGAAGGCAGTCGCCAAGAAGGCCGCTGTCAGGCAGGCCCCGGTCGAAAAGGCTCCGGTCAAGAAGATCGCCGCGAAGAAGGCTCCTGCGAAGAAGGCTCCTGCGAAGAAGGTCGCGGCCACGAAGGCTCCTGCGAAGAAGGCTCCGGCGAAGAAGGCTCCGGCGAAGAAGGTCGCGGCCACGAAGGTCGCGGCCACGAAGGCCCTGGCGAAGAAGGTAGCGGCGAAGAAGGTAGCGGCGAAGAAGTCCGCTGCAGCGAAGGGAACCTGATATGCGCGTCGTGACCTGGAACGTCAACTCGCTGCGCGCGCGTCAAGAGCGAGTCGAGGCGTGGCTCGAAGAAGTGCAACCCGATGTCCTCCTGATCCAGGAGACGAAGCTTGCCGATGACGCGTTTCCGATGCTGGCATTCGAAGCAATGGGCTACACGTGCGCCCACTACGGCCAAGGCCAGTGGAACGGTGTCGCCATCCTTTCCAAGGTCGGCCTGACCGATGTCGTGTCGAACTTTGCCGAGGGCATCGAGCCCGACCCGGACGCACGGATTATCACCGCGACGTGCGGCGGGGTTCGCGTCAGTAGCGTGTATGTCCCGAATGGGCGGTCACTCGATGACGACCACTACACCTACAAGCTCGACTGGCTCGGCCGGTTGGTGGAGCATCTCGACGCCGACACGTCGGCTGACCAGGATGTCATCGTGGGTGGCGACTACAACATCGCCCCGGACGACCGTGACGTTCACGATCCTGCGAAGACCGTCGGAATGACTCATGTGAGCCAAGCGGAACGCGATCGTTTACGTGAGCTCGAGCAGTGGGGCTTGGCCGATGCGTTCCGCCACCTGCATGACGAAGACCGCATGTATTCATGGTGGGACTACCGCGGCGGCGATTTTCACCAGGGCCGTGGAATGCGCATCGACATGTTGATGTGTAGCCAGTCGATCATCGATCGGACTACGTGGTGTGTCATTGATCGGAATGCTCGCAAGGGCAAGTCGCCGAGCGATCACGCACCGGTCATCGTCGATTTCGACTGAGCCACCAGCGGCAGGATTTGCTCGCCCAACCGCTCGGACATGATTGCACCGAATGATGTCGCGGTTGCCAATTCAGCCACGGTGGTCGGCTTGATGATGGCGATGGCCTTCAGATCACGATCGCTGCACAGCTGAATCGGTAGCACGTCGGCCTGACGCGCTGCGATATCTCGCCATCCCTGCAAGGCCGCGAGGAGGGGATCGATCTTGGCGCGGCGCCGGCGAAGCGCGCTCGGTGGTGGCATTGTCTGGGGCTCGCTGAGGTCGAGGTCGTCGATGAACGGGCTTGGCTTGCGCGCATAACCGCCTCGACGCTCTGCCGAGCTCAATGTGAGCCGATCGGATGCACGCGTGGCGGCCACGTACAGCAGCCGGCCCTCCTCGGCCCGAGTCGCGGCAGTGGTCGCTGACTTGTGCGGTACGAGGCTCGTTTCAACTCCGGTGACGTACACGGCATGCCATTCACGGCCCTTCGATGCGTGGAAGGTCAGCAGGTCGACCCCATCGGTCGATCGATCGTCGAATGGGTTGGTCATTGCCGCCCAGGATCGGAAGCCGGCGCCGTCGCCCAACTGCTGTTCACGGAGGTAGTCGAGTAAGGCCGTGGCGACACGCCGCTCGGCTTCGAGCTCGTCGACGGCTCGGTCGGCCTGTGCTTTGGCCCGACGGTCGTGCCCCTCATGGGCGATGGCTTGCTCGGCTTGCACTGTCAGCAGGGCGTCGTGCGCGTCGAGCATGTCGTGTGCCCACGCCCGAAGTTGAGAAGCAGAGCCGAGCATGGAGGCCTGACGGACGGCAACTTGCAGAGGGGTTCCGGAGGCAGTTGCGGAGCGGCGGACCGGGATGCCGAGTGAGCCAAGCGCTGTGCCGAACGCGCTGAGTTGGGCATTGGTGCGAGCCAACACTGCCACCGACCCCGAACGGATCAGGTTCGGATCAAGCCGGACGATTGAACCGGCCACCAAACGTGCTTCGGCGTCTTCGTCGGCTCCAGCCAACCGTTCGACGACCGGCCCGTCACCACGGTTCGAAACTAGCTGCGTCGGCTGTCCGGCTGCAGCGAGTACCTGGACACCGGTCCGCACGATCTGTGGGGTACAGCGATGGTTGACAGGAAGCCGGACCACTTCGACGCCAGGAAAGCGTCGTTCGACGTCGACGAGCAGCGTCGGGTCGGCCCCGTTGAACCCGTAGATGGCCTGGGCAGGGTCGCCGACGATGAACAGATCGTCGCGTCCCGCCCGCAGGAGATCGACAAGGCGGTGCTGCAGGGGGTTGAGGTCCTGAGCTTCGTCGACGAGTAGATGCCGAAACCGCCACCGCAACCCGTCAGCGAACCCTGTGTCGTATTCCATTTCGGTCACCACAAGCGAGAGCACGTCGTCGAAGTCGATGATGCCCCGCTTGCGTTTGAGCTGTTCGAAGTCATTGAAAACAGCTGCGGCGCGCTCGACACCAGCAGATGGGCTGCGTTGGGCTCGGCGGGCCCGGCTGGCATAGTCGCTCGCCCGGATACCGCGGGCGGTCGCCCAGTCGATCTCGCCCAGTAAGCCGTCGATACCGCGGCGCTGTGATCCGTCGAGAACATCGCCGACGAGGCGGCGTCGGTCAGGAACGACCGTGCGGGGCCGACGGTTTGTGTCGTCCCAACGTTGTCGGAGCACGGCAAGCATCACCGAGTGGAACGTTCCAGCTTCAACGCGATCGCGCATGCCCAGACTCGACAGTCGCCGTCGGAGTTCCCCGGCAGCCTCACGGGTGAACGTGAGTGCCAAGGTGTGGCGAGCATCGGCCTTCTCGGTGGCGACGCGCCATGCGATGCGGCGGGTCAGGACGCGGGTTTTACCCGAGCCCGCGCCCGCAATAACTGCGACCAGATGCGACTCGGCGGTGACCGCGGCGCGCTGGTCGACGTCGAGGTCGGCGAGCAGCGCGTCGGCATCCACGTTGTCAACTGTACGCGGCAATCGCTTCGAGCTGAGGGGTGAGCCAGTTAGCCATCCAAATTGCTCCGCTGCGGTTGAAGTGCAATCCGTCGTGCCGCCAGGAGGGATCGAAGTTTCCGAGCGGCTCCGAACAGTTCTTTGCGGGGCACAGGACCTGGCCGATATCTATGATGGAGACGTCGGAGTGAGTGCTGGCGTAACCCTCGAACACGGTACGAACCCTGGCTTCTCGGTCCCACATGGCGTCGGTGGTGCCGATCTCCATCCGCGGTGCTGGCACGACGAGTACGAGCGCAGCATCGACTGCAGCGGTCTGGACCCGGATCTCATCGAGGAAGTCGATAAGGAGTGAGGTGTGCTCGGCCGACCCGAGCGTGAGGATGGACTCGTTGACCTGGCGATCTTCGAGGTCGTTGGTCAGCAGCACCATCACGATGTCGACGGGGTCCGCACCGAGCTCTATCGCGTTGCGCAGGTCGCCTCGCCAATCACCGCAAAATTGTGCCAATGAGACGGACTCGTAACTTCGGTCGAATTGTTCGAACGCGACATCGCCAGGCAGGAACGAGCACGCCGGTCGTGCGACGTTGCGGATCTGGATGCGGTCGGTCTCGAAGACTGTGTCAGCAACCGTCCATGGTTCGGATTGCAAATCGCTCAGCAGTCGGCCTCCGATCATGGTGTGCATCACCGAGTCGCCGACAACAGCGACGCGACTTGGTCCAGGCGAGCGATGGAGCACCGTTGAACTGGTGGTGATGACGGAGCCGCTGGTCGTGGTCGGCACCGTTGGCGAGGTAGTCATCGTGGTCGGCGAGGTGGTCTCGGTCGTGTCCGGAAGAGCCAACGTCGGGCGTGGCTCCTCGAAGGCGATCGCCGCGCCGATTTCGACGGTCGGTTCGCCGTCTGCAGCGCCCAAGGTGGCGGGTCCGACGGTGGCGATGAGCAAGGCAGCGGCTACCGCGGCGGTGAACGCAGGACCGATGGCGATGGACCGAGGGCCCAAGCGGTCACCGATTGCGCCCTGTCGAATGGGCCGTTCGAGTAGTCGGTACGACAAAGTTGCGACGATCAGCGTCACGGCGAGGACGACGATGCGATGTGCGGAGCCATCAAGACCCAGTCGAGCTTCATCGAGAATCACGAGGACAGGCCAGTGCCAAAGGTACACACCGTACGAGATGATGCCGAGGAGGCGCAGAGGTCGCCATTCGAGCGCCTGGCGGATCCACGGAGTCGCTGGCGCGCCGACAATGACCATGCCTGCTGCGAGTGCGGTCAGCGCGAAGCCGCCGCGGTACATCCACGTGGAACTCTCGGACGCGGTGGCGGAGACAACGATCAACACGGCGACCGACAGCAGTGCAGCAGCCGACGTTCGTCGTGATCCTGCGACGGGGACCCCCCGCAATGTTGCGCCGAGGGCTGCGCCGATGAGGAGCGCCTGAGCTCGCGTGTCTGCACCGAAGTACAGGCGGTCGACCGAACTGCCGTTGATGCTCAAAATGATCATCCACAGAGCACTCACTGTGCCGAGGACGACCGATCCGACGATCACGCACCGCCGGGTGGTCCCGCGTGTCGCCGTCAATGCTGCAGCGAGTGCGATTGCTCCAGCGAGGATGACATAGAACTGTTCTTCGATCGACAACGACCAGACATGACGCAGCGGTGATGCGCCGGTCACGACATCGGTATACGTCGTGCCATCACTGATAAATAACCAGGTCGCGACATACAGCAGCGCGGCGAGGCCATGGCGACGGAGGCGCTCCAGTTCGACGGTGTTCGCCCACACGGCGGCATAGATCGCGAGCGTGGTGAGCAAGAGCAGCATCGCGGGAAGTAGCCGTCTCGTTCGCCGAATGAAGAATTGTCCGACGCGGATCGTGCCGTTGGCGTCGACCTCTCGGACGAGGAGCGACGTCAAGAGAAAGCCTGAGAGGACGAAGAACACGTCGACACCGATGAAACCGCCGGGCAAGGCGTCAGGCCACAGGTGGTAGACGACCACGGCGGCGACAGCGACCCCACGGAGGCCGTCAAGGCTCGGCACATGAACGAACGAGGTCGTCAGACCATCAGTCATCTCTCAACGATAGTGCCGGGTTGGGTACGCTGGCCGTATGCCGTATCCCAAGAAGTTGCTCAACGACTACGAAACCGTTGCGGTCGACCTCCACCCGCATTGGTGGTACTTCGCCAAACCGGTCGCAGCGCTCGTCGGTTCGATCATTCTTGGCATCCTCGTCCTCGTGTCCGACGTCGGCGGCACGTTCGGTGACATCTTGAAGTGGTTGGTAATCATCCTGATTGTCGTCAGCGCCATC
>CAWUXP010000113.1:0-5704 GCA_963926495.1 Candidatus Ilumatobacter herschelensis | reverse complement strand
CTCATGTGGACCCAAGACGACCCGTCATTTGAAGGCGAGCACTACTCGATCTCCGGCGCTGCAGCGCCGCCGCTCCCTGAGGTTGTGCCGCCCGTGTGCATCGGGGCCAATGGTGAAAAGATTGGGCTCCCCCTCGTTGGTCGCATCGCCGATATGTGGCACAACGGTGGGCGCGATATCGCTCAATGGTCCGCCAAGCGCGACATAGTCCATGCGTCTGCGACCGGCGCCGGACGCGACCCAGCCACTATCGAAAACGCGATCACGATCGAAAAGCCGCTGCCCCAGACCGACGAGGAATCCGAAGCCTTCGTCGAGCTCCTCGCCGGTTGGCACGCGGCCGGCGTCGACCATGTCGTATTTGACTTCGGCAATCCGGAATCGACCGAGCCAATCTTGCGGTTCTCAGAACAGGTGATTCAAGCATTGCGCTGATTGGCTGCGCTCGGTCAAACGACGACAGAGCCCGATTCGGCTGCGCCCGGTCTTGCAACTCAGCATCACCAGGCGCGGGCAGGCGCTCGAAATTCATCAACGGGTCGAGGTGGCGACCTCGGAACACGACGGAGGGGATTCCGCCGCATTCAGTCCCGAGATCCCCCTGAGCGTGATTGGGGCCGTGCTGATTAAGCGAACCCGCCGAGGCCTGGGTTGACGCCATCGACGATTTGCTGGGCCCGATCGAGCACGCCCTGCTTGGTTTCGTCGTGGGTGAGGATCCAGAACTTGTTTTCGATGACAGCATCGTGCACTGCGTCAGCGACGACCTCAGTCGCAATGCCGTTCGCCACCAACGATTCGATCGTCGCCTGCATCCCACCGGCCACAGGGTTGTCAGCCGGTTCAGGCCGGAGATTGTCGGGCATGTTGCGGTCGCTTTTGGCGATACCGGTTGCCACGAAGGCAGGGCAGAGCACCGACACACCGACGGCATTGTTGGCAAACTGCATTTCCTTGGTCAACGTCTCGGACAGGGCGACGACGCCGTACTTGGCAACGCTGTATGCCCCCATGAACGGAGCCGATCCGTGGCCAGCCATCGAGGCGGTGTTCACGACGTGACACGGCTCGCCGTGCGCGATCATCGCAGGAAGGAAGACCTTGCAGCCGTAGATCACGCCCCACAGATCGATGTCGATGGTCCAGCGCCAGACCTCGAGGTTGTCGGGATCAGCGACCGGACCACCAGCGCCGACGCCCGCGTTGTTGCACAGCACGTGGACCTTGCCGAAGGCCTCGATGGCAACTCGTTCGAGTTCGCGCTGCTGCTCAATGTCGCGAACGTCGACCTGCAGGCTCACGACCGAGTAGCCAGCAGCAGTCAGTTCGGCCACGGCTACTTCCATCGCCGGAACTTCGATGTCGCCAATCACCAGGTTCATGCCGGCGGCGCCGAACCGGTGAGCCATCGCAAGACCGATGCCGCTCGCCCCACCGGTGATCACTGCTGTCTTGCCGTTCAGGTTTTCCATCTGGAAGGGTCTACTCGCCCACGACCGCGGAGATGTAACGCTGCCGTCCGAAACAACGCTGTGCGGGGCGCAGCAATTCGGGCGTCAGGGATGCAGCGTGGCGATCTGTTCGTCGGTCCAGCCAAGCTCAGCCATCACCTGCGCGGTGTGTTCACCAAGGCCTGGTGCATGCAGCCGCACGGTCTCATGGTCGTCGCCCCGACTCGCGAACCGGATGGGGTCGCGGGTGTAGCGGTACGGACCTTCAGTCGGGTGCTCATCGTCGTGCAACAGATCGATGACCTTGAAGTGCGGATCGTCGGCGATGTGTTCCAAGTCGAGGACCGCTGACGCCGGAATCGACCGACTGTCGCAGAAGTCGAGCAGCGCGGCCGTTTCCAGATCAGCGACCATCTCGTCGAGCATCCCGTACAGCTCATCGGAGTTGGCGATGCGCGAACGCTGCTCGGCGAATCGCGGGTCGGCCGCTAGTTCGGGTCGACCGACGAAGCCGAAGAAGTCACGCCAGTTCGCGTCGGTGTAGGGCAGGAGCACAACCCAACCATCGGCGGTCGCGCGGGGGCGCCGATTTGGGGTTGTGATCCGCGGGTAGCTGAACTGGCCAACCGGTGGTTCGAAGGTCGAGCCACCGAGATGTTCTACGAGGTTGAACGAGGCCATGACCTCGGCCATTGGCACCTCGATCGAATCACCCTCACCGGTCATTGCGCGCCGGTACAGCGCGGCTGTAATGGCGGGGACAATGTGCAGGCCGCTCACCTTGTCGGCGATGATCGATGGCATCAACTGTGGCGGGCCACCCGAGTAGGTAAAGAGGTCGACAACGCCGGATGCTGCCTGGATCACGTCGTCGTAGGCCGCTTTGTCGGCGTTCGGGCCGTTGCTGCCCCAGCCATTGGCGACGCAGGTGATGATGTCCGGCTTGATCGCCCGAATCGATGCGTCATCGATCCCGAGTCGGCCCAACGCCGAGCGTCGCATGGTCGTGATGAACACGTCAGCTGTGGCCACCAGATCGCGCAGTGCTGCAGCGCCGCTGTCGGACTTGAGGTCGAGCACAACGCTGCGCTTGTTGCGATTCAGGTTGAGGCTGAACGCGCTCATCATCGCGCTGCGCGCCGGCTCGTAGTGACGAATGATGTCGCCCTCGGGCGTCTCTACACGAATCACGTCGGCACCCATATCACCGAGCATGCGTGTGGCAAGCGGACCCATGACCACGCTGGTGAGGTCGACGACGCGCACTCCTTCGAGTGGGCCGGCCGGTCGAGTAGATTCAGATGTCACGGTCACACTGTGCCAGGCACAGTGTGAGCGTGACATGTTCGGCGAGAGCGGCACGTGTTGTATTGCATCAGCTGCTGACGTGGTGGCCTTGTTGGTCTTGGTTGAACGCCGTCGACGCGGCTGCTCGCTGCCGGTGCTTTGATGGTGCAGTCGGTGGGCGGCTGAGCAAAATATGAAAGTCTGACTCGCAATACATCTGTGAGGCGGTCTACTGTGGCTACATGGTCACCTTGCCGGAGCCGCCAGTAGACGGTCGACGAGCGCGCCGCGCACGCAGCCGGGTTGCGGTCATTGACGCTGTGTTCGCGCTCGTTCGTGATGGCAAGGTGCCGCCGACTGTTGAAGACGTCGCTGAACGAGCCGGCGTGTCGGTGTCCTTGATCTTCCGTAACTTCGACGGTCTCGACGACATGCAACGTCAGGCGTTCGACGTGTTTCAGGAACGGTATGTCCACCTGTTCGACCTGGTGGTCGATGCCGGTGCGCCGCGTGCGGAACGAGTCGCAAAGCATGTGCGTGCACGGCTCGGCCTGCTGACGGTAGCTGGGCCGATGATGCAGGTCGCCCGCCAGCGTGCGCTCGACTTTCAACCGATGGCCGAAGGGGTTAGTCGAAGCCGTTCGCAGCTGTCCGACCAGGCTCGTTCGCACTTCGCTGCTGAGGCGGCGCAACTATCACCGGTCGAGGCGGCCAACTTGATCGCGGTGATCGATGCGCTGACCTCACCCGAGGCATATGAGGTCATTCAGGCCGCACACGGCCGGTCGGATCGGCAGATCTCCAGAACGTGGAATCGCTCGCTCACTGCAATTCTCGATGGCTGGCCCGGCCTGCAACCCGACACCGATATCGGCACTCACAATGGACTCGATAAGGAGAACACTGAATGACACGCGCTGCACGTTTCGAAGGACAAATCGGCAAGACCCTCGCCGATTCCGAGCCCTGGTTTGACGAGCCACCGCACCCCGGCGATGGTGCACCGAACGTCGTGGTCGTCCTGCTCGACGACACGGGCTTCGCGCAGTTCGGTTGCTATGGCTCCGACATCGATACACCGAACGTCGACGCGCTCGCGGCAGGCGGCGCACAGTTCACCAACTTCCACGTCACGCCACTGTGCTCGCCAACTCGCGCGTCGCTGCTGACGGGTCGTTCGCAGCACGCCGTCGGGATGCGTTCCGTGTCGAACTTCCGTACCGGCTTTCCCAGCCAACTCGGCCACATCAGCAACCACGCAGCCACCGTTGCCGAAGTCCTCCGGGACGAGGGGTACGCCACTTTCTGCGTTGGCAAGTGGCACCTCGCACCGATGGAGCAGTGCTCGGCAGCCGGCCCGTTTGAGCAATGGCCATTGGCCAGGGGCTTCGACCGGTTCTACGGCTTCCTCGAAGGCGAGACCGACCAGTTCCACCCGTCGCTCGTGTGCGACAACCACATGATCGATCAACCGAAATCTGCAGCCGATGGGTACCACATCAGCGAAGACATGATCGACCAGCTGATGAAGATGGTCAGCGACAGCAAGGGCGTGCGACCTGATCGCCCGTTCTTCGCGTATGTGCCATTCGGCGCGACGCACGCGCCCCATCAGGCGCCACAGGCCTATATGGACAAATACCGCGGGAAGTACGACGAAGGTTGGGATGTGATCCGCGAGCGCTGGTTTGCTCGGCAGCTCGAACTCGGTGTGATCCCACCAGAAACCGAGCTTGCGCCACGCAACCCGGGCGTCGACGCGTGGGACGACCTGTCGGAGAACCAGCAGCGCTTTAACTGCCGTCTGCAGGAAGCGTTTGCCGCATTCCTCGACCACACCGACGACCAGATTGGCCGCCTCATCGACGGCCTGCGTGACATGGGCGAGCTCGAGAACACGATTGTGGTGGTGCTCGCCGACAACGGTGCCTCGCAGGAGGGTGGCCCGTTCGGCGTCATGCACGAGATGAAGTTCTTCAACGGCATCTTCGAAACAGCCGATCAGGTGATGGATCAGATCGACGACATCGGTGGCCCGCACAGCCACACCAACTACCCGTGGGGCTGGGCGCAGGCCGGCAACTCACCGTTCAAGTGGTACAAGCAGAACACGCACGAAGGTGGTGTGCACGTCCCCATGATCGTCAGCGGCCGAGGCATCGCCGAGCCTGGTGCGTTGCGCGATCAATTCGTCAACGTGTCCGACATCGTTCCGACGATTTACGAGATGGTCGGCGCCACAGCACCCGAGGTGTACAACGGGCTCCAACAGCTGCCCGTCACCGGCCGCTCGTTCACCAATGCGTTGGCCGATGCGTCGGCTCCGACCGCGAACACCGTCCAGTACTTCGAGATGGCGGGCAGCCGAGCACTCGTCGCTGGCGACCAGGAATCGCTGTGGAAAGCCGTCTGCAAGCACAACAAGGGTGCGGACTACGACACAGAAACCTGGGAGCTCTACCACCTCAGCGACGACTGGTCCGAGTGCACCGACCTGGCTGGCGAACAGCCGGAGAAGCTCGCCGAGTTGATCGATCTGTGGTGGCAGGAAGCCGACAAACACGGTGTGCTTCCGCTTGACGACCGCACGATCGAATTGTTCGGCAGTAGGTTCCGCGACCACTCGCCGCACCCGGTCGACAAGCGATACGTCTATCGACCACCGATGTCGCCCATGCCAGGCCAAGCATCGGTGTCGCTCGGTGGGACCTCGTTTGACCTCACCGCTCGCGTCACTCGTGCTCCAGGTGAGCAGGGAGTTTTGTACGCGACCGGTACCGAGAACTCAGGCGTGTCGATCTTCGTGCAGGACAACAAGCTGGTCGTTGACTACAACGCATTCGACGACCATTTGATCGTCGAGTCCGACATCGACGTACCCGTCGGCTCGAGTGCCCTCGGCGTCCATGTGCGCCGTACCGGCGCCAAGACGGGCACGATCTCGCTGAGCGTCGACGGCGTCGCAA
>CAWUXP010000112.1:0-10650 GCA_963926495.1 Candidatus Ilumatobacter herschelensis | reverse complement strand
GGGTCGAGCGCCGACGTGATTTCGTCGAGCAGCATCACCTCGGGTCCCATTGCGAGTGACCTGGCAATGGCCACGCGCTGCTGTTGGCCGCCGGACAGTTGGTCGGGATAGGCGTCGGCTCGGTCGGTCAGCCCAAGCCGTGCGAGCAATTCGACTGCGATGGCGTTCGCCGTGGCCTTGTCAACGCCGAGCACCTTGCGCGGGCCAATCGCCACGTTCTTGGTGACGCTCATGTGCGGGAAGAGGTTGAAGCTCTGGAAGACCATGCCGATGCGGCGGCGAATGGGGTCGGCGTCGAGGCCTGGTTCAGCAATGTCATCACCGTCGAACAGAATCGCCCCGTCGTCGATCGGCTCAAGAAGATTGCTGCAACGGAGCAGCGTCGACTTGCCCGAGCCGGACGCCCCGATCAGGGTGATTACCTCGCCGGGAGCGACGTCGAGATCGATGCCGTCGAGCACCGTGTTCGTACCGAAGGACTTGCGCACTGCACGCAGGGAGAGCTTGGGAGTTGTCATGAAACCGATGTTGCCCCAGTGCGCCGCCGCTCCCGATTCAGGAGGTAGTCGGCGAGGCGTGTGCACGGAATCGTGACCATCAAAAAGATGACGGCTGCTGCGACGTACGGGGTGAAGTTGGCGAACTTTGACTTGTCGAGCCCGGCCTGGCGGAGGATCTCGACGGGGCCGATCAAGCTGACGAGCGCAACGTCTTTCTGGAGCGAGACGAGACTGTTCATCATCGGCGGGACGATACGGCGCAGGGCTTGGGGAAGAACGACGCTTGCCATGGTCTGCGTGCTGGTCATGCCGAGCGAGCGGGCCGCGGCACGCTGGCTTTCGTGCACGCCTTCGATACCGGCGCGAATCTCTTCGGACACGTACGCCGAATACGAGAGGATGAGCGCTGCGGAGCCCCAGATTAAGGGATTGCTCCAGGCGCGTGATTCGAAGAGGCCCGGCACGCCGAAACCGACGAGAAAGATTGTCAAAATGACGGGGATGCCGCGGAACACGTCGGTGTAGATCACTGCTGCGGCGCGCAGCGGGAAGAGTGCAGGGGAGCGCGTGTTGCGCGAGACCGCGATTGCCAACGACAGAGCGAAGATCAACGGGACCGACCAAGCGAAAATCTTGATGTCGAGCCAAAAGGCTTCGAGGAGGCGGGGGAACGAGTCGGCGAAGATGTCACCGTCGAAGAACGATTTCTTTACCCGGTCCCAACGGGGCGCCCGCGGAACGAGCACGGCAATCGTCGCAATGACGACCGCCGTACTCGCCGACGCGATGACGATTGATCGCCGTCGCTGTCGCTGTTCGTACGCCTCGCGGCGTGTCTGACTGTCCATAGGGGTCACAGGGTGCAGAGAGTTACGAAAGGGGCCTGACCCCATACGCAACTACTGCATCATTCGGAGATGACAGGTGCGCCGGTGAATTCGGACAGCCACTCGTTCGTGATTGCGGCGAGTTCTCCGGATTCGCTCAGCGCTTGCAGTGCAGCGTTGACGCACGGCGTCAGGGGGCTGTTCTTTTCGAGGAGCAGACCGAATTCGTCGGTTGTTCCGCCGGCTGCGGCTGGGAACTGACCCACCACTGAGCTGCCGTCGATTTCGACGCCCGACACGTACAGTGCGGTCGGAAGGTCGAACACCGCAGCATCGATCTGGTTGGCTTCGAGTGCGGCCTTGGCGCCAACGTTGTCGTCGTAGGCAAAGACGTCCTGTGTTGGCTGGATCACGTCGGTGATGAACGCGAAGCTGGTCGTACCGGCTTGAGCGCCGAACTTGACGTCTTTGAGGTCAGCGATCGAGGCGGCGCCTTCGGCAGATGATCCGTTGAGCGCAACGATGGCTTGGTTGGCGGTGTAGTACGGGGCGGAGAAGTCGACCGTCTCTTTGCGCTCGTCAGTGATCGAGAACTGCTGGAGATTGAAGTCGAAGTCTTTCGCGCCGGGCTGGATGGCGGCATCGAAATCGGTACGGACCCAGGTGACGGCGTCGCCGGAGTAGCCCATCTGTTCGCCGACGGCGAGTGCGACGGCGGCTTCGAAGCCCTGGCCCGACTCGGGAAGGTCGTCGATAACCCACGGGAAGAATGCCGGGTTGCCCGTGGCGATTGTGAGTACGCCGTCTTCGATCGTATTCGAGCAGGCGTCGCCGGCTGCTGCTTCGGTGGTCGGCGGCTCGGTGTCGACCGGGGCCTCGGCCTCTGCTGCATCAGTGGTCGGGGCGTCACTGGTGGCAGCGTCGTCGCTGCCGCAGGCGGCAAGGACGAGGGTGGTGATGGCCGCGACGGCCATGAGCTTGTTGGAACGCATTGTTTTCTCCTTGAGGGGGTTGTTCACACGAGCCTCGAATCTACCGGCGCCTTGAGTCGGGTGTTTCGTTGGAGTCATTCCGTGAAAAAAAACCTGGCACAGCGGAAACGCCCGACAGTTGGTCTGGGGGCGGCGGCGATAGATTTCGATCCTTATGTCGAAGCCTCCCGCCACGCAGTACTCGATCTCACTCGATGTCACGTTGGACAACGTGCCGGGGGTACTCGGGCGTCTCTGCACCGCTATTGGTGAGGCGGGTGGCAACATCTTTGCCATCGAGGGCTTCGTTGCCAAGGGCAAGGAACTCGAGCGCGACATTGTCGTCAACTGCTCGAGCGTCGAACATCAAGCTGAGATCGTGTCTGCGGTCCAGGCAACCGAGGGCGTCACCCTTGAGGAGTGGCACGATCGCACCTTCCGGATGCATGAGGGCGGCAAAATCGAAGTGCTGTCACTCTGCCCGGTTGGGGACATGGACGACCTGTCGATGGCATACACGCCCGGTGTCGCGCGTGTGTGTAAGGCCATTGCTGCCGATGAGCGTCTGGCCGACGTGTACACGATCCGCAAGAATACTGTGGCAATTGTCTCCGATGGCACCGCGGTGCTTGGCCTTGGCAACATCGGCCCGAAAGGTGCCATGCCGGTAATGGAGGGCAAGGCGCTGCTGTTCAAAGAATTCGGTGGAGTCGATGCCTTCCCGATCTGCCTCGACGTGTCGAGCCCCGAAGAGATCATCGAGACCGTCATCCGGCTGGCTCCAACCTTCGGTGGAATCAACCTCGAAGACATCGCAGCACCCGGAGCGTTCCAGGTCGAAGAGGCGCTCAAAGCAGCGCTCGACATCCCGGTCTTCCATGACGACCAGCACGGCACTGCTGTGGTCACCCTCGCTGCCCTCGAGAACGCATTGCGCATCACCGGCAAAAAGATGGCGGACCTGAATATCGTGATCTCCGGCGTTGGTGCGGCCGGCGTTGCCATCGGCAAAATCCTGCTGGGTGCCGGTGCGAGCAAAATCGTCGGGGTCGACAGCAAGGGTGCGGTGTACGACGGACGCGAGGGGCTTAACGCTTGGAAGCAGTGGTTCGCCGAGAACACCAACCCAGACGGCAAACAGGGAGCGCTCTCTGACGTGATGCATGGGGCCGACGTGTTTATCGGAGTCAGTGCGCCTGATGTGCTCACCGTCGACGACATCGGCAACATGGCCGCCGATCCCATCGTCTTTGCAATGGCGAACCCCGACCCCGAGATCCGCCCTGAGCTCGTCGGCGACCTCGTTGCCGTAATGGGCACCGGCCGCAGTGACTACCCGAACCAGATCAACAATGTGTTGGCCTTCCCGGGTATCTTTCGCGGCGCGCTCGATGCACAGGCCACCGACATCACCGAAGGCATGAAACTCGCCGCAGCAAAGGCAATTGCTGAATCGGTGACCGACGAGATGCTGAGCCCGACCAACATCATGCCCTCGGTGTTCGACCGTGCAGTGTCGATGGCGGTCGCGAAGGCAGTTGCTGCTGCAGCAATCGCCGACGGTGTGAGCCGCACGCAAATCCAGAGCTGACCGACGCGCCCGGCCCGTGGGTCGGCGATTCGACACACAACTGCCTGAAAAGTCCCGGGCAGAAAAGAACTGAGGCCCGTCTGGCAGTTGCCGGTTGATCGTTCTACCTTGAGCAAATGCGACGGTTGGCGAGTGACTCACGGGTGCGTCGCTTCGCCGTGCTCGTTGTCGTCGCTCTGCTCGTCGGAGCGATTGTCGTACAGCGTCGGACCATCGTCGATGCGATTGGTTTGCTTCGAGGTTTCTCCGGATCGACGCTGGCCTTCTTGGCAGTGCTCGGGATTATCGAGCGGGTGTCGCGAGCCGACGTGATCCGATCGCTGCTACCCGGAACCTCGATCGGGCGCGCCGAGGTCATTGGCGACGTCGGGGCGGCAGTGAGCAAGGGTGTGCCGGCTGGCGGCCCGCTCGCCACGTTGTTGCGCTGGCAAATCGCCCGTGACAGCGGAACGTCTGCGGGGTCATTCGTCCATATGTTGGTGGCGTCCGGTGTGGCAACGGCCTTTGTCAGCTGGGGGTATCCGTTGGCCGCGACGTTGGCTGACATCAGCCAACGCGATGCCAGCCTGCCGGACCTGCTGATCATTGCCGCCGCCGCAGCGGTCCTGATTGGTTCAGCATTGTTCTGGTCATTCGCTCTCTTCTCACCGAAGGCGCACCGTTGGACCACTGAACGAGCCGAATGGGTGCGCTCCAAGTTCGCTGGTTCGGCGCCCGGGTTGGCAAGCGGCGATGCCGTGGCCTTCGTTGATGAGGTACGTGGCTCGCTTCGAGCTACTGCTCGCCGACCGTTCGCGCTCCTGCTGCGAACGACGATTGCCCAGGGGACTGGTGTCATCATTCTTTGGACGGCGCTGCGCGGGCTCGGCGTCGGGGACGAACTGGGCGTCACGGAATTCGCCCGCGTCTTTTTCGTTGCTCAGATCCTCGGTTCGTTCGCTCCAACCCCCGGTGGTGTCGGTGTGATCGAAGCTGGGATGACGGGTGCGCTCGTTGCAGCGGGCGTACAGGGCGACGTGGCGCTCGCCGGCGTGCTCGTATACCGGTTCATTACCTACGTCCTCCCGATCCTCGTCGGAACCGGGCTCTATCTCTGGTGGCGGCGAACGAGGAACCTGCCCGAGCCGCCGGCTCTCCCGGTGACGGGGTTTACCGCCCAAGCAAGCGGTCGTTAGTGTCAGCAAAATGGGGCACGGCTCGACACCGGAGTTCTGTATATTTCATGCACTGCGAATCAAGGGCTTTGCGACTGCCGACACGCTTGGCGAGATGACCGGTCTCGACACAGCGACGGTGCCGACCTCGTCGCGCTGGCGCCGCTGTATGGCGGCTACCTGGAACTGGACACCGAGTTCAAAATGCTTTGCGGCGACTGGCTTTTACGTAACAGCGAGGTCAACGACCACGCCGACGCCGACTATGACGCTGCGGTGTTTGCTCGGCTCGTCGATCTCGACGGTCGCGCCCAACCAATC
This sequence comes from Candidatus Ilumatobacter herschelensis, assembly GCA_963926495.1. GTDB lineage: Bacteria > Actinomycetota > Acidimicrobiia > Acidimicrobiales > Ilumatobacteraceae > Ilumatobacter_A > Ilumatobacter_A herschelensis. The sequence continues at coordinate 5,286 of CAWUXP010000112.1, read as the reverse complement.
CTAATTTCGATGACCAGCGTGCTCGACCGCCTCGCCTGGATGGAATTGTATGAGGACCTCATTCTCACCCAGGGAATCGATCGTTCAGCCGAGGGTTCGTTCTAGCCAACCACCGTCATGCCCACCGTCCTGCTCGCCGGAGTAACCCAGCCGCGTGAAGTGGCGCGACATCCAATAGGTTCTTTGCCGTGAACAGCACTGTGTTTCTGAGGTCCTGCTGATGCCGCGCTTCGGAGCGGTCTCGGTTGCGATGGTCACCCCCTTCGATAACGACGGTGAACTTGATGTTGATGCAGCTGTTGCTCTGGCCATGTTTCTGGTCGCCGAAGGCAACGAGTCACTTGTCGTTGCGGGCACGACAGGTGAGTCAGCGACATTGAGTATCGACGAAAAATTGACACTGTTTGAAACGATCTCGGCAGCGGTCACCGTGCCTGTCATCGGCGGCACGACTGGTTCGAACACCCGCCAAGACATCGGCCTCACCGCCGAGGCGAGCAAGCTTGGCCTAGCTGCAATCCTCGGCGTCAGCCCGTATTACAACCGCCCGTCACAGACCGGTATCGAGGTCCACTTTCGGGCCATCGCATCGGCCACAGACCTGCCCGTGATGATCTATGACATCCCAAAGCGCACTGGCCGTAAGATGTCGAACGAGACCATGATCCGCCTCGCCAACGACGTCACGAACATCGTGGCGCTCAAAGATGCTGCGGGCGACCCGAGTGAGACCGCCAAGGTCATTGCAGCGGTACCCGACGACTTTGAGGTGTACTCGGGCGACTCCCCGATGAACTTGCCGCTACTTGCGGTCGGCGCGGTCGGCGCAGTCGGAGTCTGCACCCACTGGGCCGCACCCGAGCACACCAAAATGTTCGCCGCATGGAACCGTGGCGACATCGCCGAAGCCCAGCGGATCAACCGCCTCCTGATCGAGAGCTACTCGTTCGAAGGTAACGACAACGCACCGAACCCGGTGCAACCCAAGGTCATGATGCAGACGCTCGGCCACGCGGTCGGCGCATGTCGTCTCCCGATGGGCCCAGCCCCGACCGGCACCGAAGACGCCGCCCGAGAGGTTTACCACAACCTGCTCGCCACCCGTGAAGGATCCCAGCAATGAGTAACCCCCAACCGATGACAGCGCCCCTCAATCCGAAGGTGCCCGTCCGTGTCGTGTTCCTCGGTGGGCTCGGCGAGATCGGCCGCAATTGCATGGTCATCGAGCAGGGCGCACCGGACGACCCCGACCGCACGATGATGCTCATCGACTGTGGCCTGATGTTTCCTGACCCGCATCACCACGGGATCGATTTGATTCTCCCCGATTTTACGTATCTCCGTGAGAATGCCGAGCGGATTGCAGCCATCGTGCTCACGCACGGCCACGAAGACCACATTGGCGCCATCCAGTACTTGATGCGCAACCGCTCAGAAGGCGGCCTCGGCGACCTGCGGAGCGAGCCGCTCCCGGTTTACGGCTCGGCCCTTGCACTCGGCCTGGCACGAAACCGGATCGAAGAGGCGGGCCTGATGTCGAAAATCGACATGCGTCCTGTCCAAGACGGCCAGCAGATCGACATCGGTTCGTTGCTCGTCGAGTTCATCCCGGTCACGCACTCGGTGCCGCACGCCCACGCAATCGCCGTGCACACAGCGCAGGGCGTCGTGTTGCACTCTGGCGACTTCAAGATCGACCTCACGCCGGTCGATTCGCGTCGCGCTGACCTCGCCCGCATCGGCCAGCTCGCAAAGAACGAAGGCATCAGGCTGCTGATGAGTGACTCGACAAATGCCGAAGAGCCCGGCTACGCGTCGAGCGAAACCAACGTCGGGGGAGTGCTCCGCTCGCTGTTTGCCCAGGAGCGCGGTCGCCGGATCATCACCGCCAGCTTCGCAAGCCACCTCCACCGCATCCAGCAGATCGCCGATGCAGCGGTCGGTGAGGGCCGCAAGGTCGCCACGCTCGGCCTGAGCATGAAGAAGAACATCCGTCTGGGTCTCGACCTCGGTGTATTCACTATCCCCGAGTCGTCCTTGATCGATATCGAAGAGATCGGCAAGTACAAGCCGGGCGAGATCTGCATCATCTCGACGGGTTCGCAGGGCGAGCCGATGTCGGCACTCGGTCTGATGGCGCGCGGCGAGAACAAGTGGTTGCAGCTCGGCGAAGACGACACTGTCGTGCTGTCGAGCCACGCGATCCCTGGTAACGAGGGAAGCGTCAACAAGGTGATCGACGGGTTGCTGCGCCGAGGGGCCCACGTCGTGCACTCCGGTGTCATGGACGTGCATGCAACCGGTCATGCGAAGGCCGACGACATCAAGACGTACCTGTCGATCGTTAACCCTGAGTGGTTCGTCCCGATCCACGGCGAATACCGCCACATGGTCGCCAATGCCAAACTCGGTGAACTAATGGGTGTGCCGAGCGACCGGGTCATCGAATGCGAAGACGGCGACGTTCTCGAACTGTCGGCGCGAGGCCTGGCCCCAGTCGGCCGTGTTCCTGCCGGATACCTGTACGTCGACGGCATCGTCGGCGACGTCGGCCAAGGCGTGCTGCGTGACCGACAGAAGCTTTCTGAAGAGGGCGTTGTCGTCGTCGTAGTCACCGTCGACATCCAGACCGGCAAGGTTCTCGTTGGTCCAGAGATCATCACACGTGGCTGGGTGTATGCACCTGAAGCCGAAGACCTCCTCGACGAAGCCTGCGACATAATTGCAGCGCGGGTCGAGAAGGCACTGGCTGACGGTGTCCGCGACGTGGAACAACTGGAGCGCGAGGTGCGGCGTGCAGCAGGCAAGTTCGTCAGCGATCGGACCAAGCGCAAGCCCATGATCGTCCCCGTCGTTATGGAGGCGTAGCGGAGCGGCGTCAGATCGCCTGGCTGCTGCTGAACGCTGCTGGCGTTGACGTGGTGCAGCGCGGCTGAGCCGGGGTGATGCATGGGTACTCCGATCGTCGTGGGAATGTCACGTGAACCGCACAATGTCGGCTTAGCTTTCCCGCCTATGGGACTCATGGAATTGTCTGTCGGTCTGCTGGGGCGAAAAGCGCCGAAGTCTGGCAATCCGTTGATGGACGCGCTGTTGTCGTTGCTGTTGAAGGGCGGCGCGATGGGCGGCCTGGGCGGACTCGTCGGCAAGTTCACGAGCGCGGGGCTGGGCGGCAAGGCCAATAGCTGGGTCGGCTCCGGTGAGAACGAAGCGCTCGCCCCTGATGAAGTTGAGCAGGCGCTGGGCATTGATCAGCTCGACAAGATCGCCAGCGACGCTGGCATATCACGTGACGAAGCCAAAGGTGGGCTGGCCCGCATGATCCCCGGCCTCGTCGATAAGGCCTCCCTTAGAGGCTCGCTGCCGACCGGAGATATCGCGAAGTCGCTGAAGGGGCTCGATTTTGGGTCCATACTCGGACGGTGATTCGACGCTTGCTTTTTGCTGCCGCACTGATTGCTCTGGCTGCATGTTCCAGCGGCAGTGACGAGACAGCATCGGGCGGCGGAGACTCGTTCGTCAATGACATCGCAGCAGCAGCTGCAGCGGTCAGCGATGCCCGTGGCGGGCCGCAGGAATTCTTCGAAATAACTGCAACGCCCCAGTTCACGAATGTCTTCGTGGCGATTGACGGGGGCACCGCCGCGGTGCCGTACGTCTACCTCGATGGCGAGCTGCAGGCGCCAGGGCCGCGAATTGACGGGGCCACCGGCCAGACCTTCACGGTGGAGGCCATCGACTTCGACGCGGCAACGGTGCTCGTTGGCGTCGAAAATGACCTCCCGACTGCCACGATCGATGCGTTCAGCGTCGAGGGCGGCCCGGGTGGTTTCGTGCGTTACGTCGTGTCTGCACGCTCTGAGCAGGGTGGTGTACTCGACATTGTCGTGGCTCCGAGTGGTGCGGTCATTGAGGTCGACCTGCTCTGATCGACATTGGGTCGGGGATTTTCGGGCGAGGTCGATCATCGTCTGTTTGGACCATGCGGGACCGCTGTGACGGTGGGTTGGTACGGTTGGAGCTGTCATGTCCACGTGGGATCCGTCCAAGAAGAAGCCGCCTGCCAAGAAGCGCGCTGTGAACCAGAACTCGCCCGCTAAGCGGTCGACGTCGGTGCAGAGTTCGTCGCGTACGGCCAAGAACGCCCGGGCGTCGTCGAAGACGGACGACACAGAGGTAATGCCTGCGAGCCGCTCGAAGCAGCAACGCTCGAATGTGCGTGACCAGACCTCGCCCGAAATGACTCCCGGCGATCGTGCTGCTTCGGAACTGCGAGGCGCGCTCGATGGACGAGAGCACGAGTTCCTCGGCCTCGGTCTCATTGGCAGTGGCGTGCTGTGTGCCCTCGCTGTGTACGTCGATCTCGCCGGCCCATTGGGCCGGGGCATCGAGACGTTGATCGGCTGGTTTATGGGTCTGGGGCGCTTTGCCGTGCCGCTCATTCTCGTCGCGACCGGTGTTTCGTTCGTCAAGAGAGGTCGTTCGTACAGCCCTGTTCGCCTTGCGGTCGGCTGGACCGCAGTCACCCTCTCGCTGCTTGGTCTGCTGCATCTGGTGCGCGGGCCCGACAAGATTTCGGCGAGCGCCGACGACCTTGGCCCAGCCGGAGGTTGGTTCGGTGCGCTCGCAGGTGAGCCGCTCCGGGCCGCTGTTGCCGAGCCCGGTGCCGTGGTGGTCCTGACCGCCATCCTGATCGGTGGCGGCCTGCTCGTCACTCAGACGTCATTGCGCACGATGGCGACCTCGACTGGCGGGTTCCTTTCCACGATGCTCCGGCCGCTGGGTCGGGCCGTCCGGTCTGGGATCAGCAGCATTTCGACATTGAGCAGCGACCACGACGAGAGTGGCGAACTGCGCAGTTACGACTCGTCGGGGATGGGCGCCTCGGGCGAACTCGCCACATCTGGCTTGGTTGCTGGTGAGCCGATGACGCTGCATACCGGTGCCGAGCTCTACGACTTCGAAGACGACGGCGACGAGTGGAGCGATGCTCACGGGGCCGCTGGTGGGCAGTCTGGGAAGCGCAAAGGTGCGGCGAACAAGCCGAAGCCCAAGGTCAACACCGGGTTTAAGCCGGGCGATCTGTCAGCCGATGGCGTCCAGGTCGGTAACTGGATACTTCCGCCCAACAAGTTCCTCGAAACTGCGGGCGAACAGAAGATGGATATCAAGGCCATCGAGAAGCGGGGCGAAATGCTGCAAGAGTCGCTCTTGTCGCACAACGTCGAGACCGAGTTGATCGGCATGACCGTCGGCCCGACGGTCACTCGGTACGAGCTTGAACTC
>CAWUXP010000111.1:0-3470 GCA_963926495.1 Candidatus Ilumatobacter herschelensis | reverse complement strand
TCTTCCGGCATTGCTGATGGCGACGTGGAGCCAAGGGAGATCAGTCAACTTTCTGGGCAAGCACCAACTGTTCCGTGGGCCGATGAATTGGCTGATGCGCTCACTTGGCGGCATCCCGGTGCGCCGCGAGGGCCGTCACGGCATGGTTGAGTCGCTGACCGCCGAGTTCGCAGCCGCCGACGAGATCGCACTGGCCATTCCAGCAGCCGGTACCCGGGCGTACTCCGACCACTGGAAGTCGGGCTTCTATCGGATCGCCCTGGCTGCCGATGTGCCGATCGTCTGCGCCTTTGTCGACTACAAGACGAAGACCCTCGGCTTCGGGCCAACGATGACGCCGACCGGTGACCCCGATGTCGACATCGTGTTCTTCCAGGAGTTCTACGCCGACAAGGTCGGCAAGTTCCCCGAGAAGAAGAGCGAGATTCGGTTCCGGCCAGACCAAACCAACGCTGAGAGTTAACGCCGCGCACTGACGCTCGGGCTTCCGCCTCTTGACATCAGGCTCCATAACGACTTTGCTATGTCGTTATGGACGCGGCAGTGGAAGAATCCCTCGATCTCGAAAAGGCACTGAAGGCGATTGCCAGCCCCAGGCGCCTGCAGATCATGCAGTGGCTCCAAGATGTCGCTGCCAATTTCCCGGCCCAAGTACATGGTGACCCTGTCGAGCACGGTGCGTGCAATCTCTTCATCACCGACAAGCTCGAAGTCTCCCAACCCGCTGCGTCGCGCCACATGAAGGTGCTCGTCGAGGCCGGCCTCGTTGTCCCGACCGCCCGTTCCGGGTGGGTCTACTACCGACGCAATGAGCCCGCCGTCGACGCGCTCAAGCACCAACTCCTCGCACTCTGAACGACTCCCTGAATCGAATGGAAACTCACATGTACGAATCATTGAACAACAAGGTCGTCCTCGTCACCGGTGGGGCTGGTGGGATCGGTCGTTCAATCGCCGAGCGCTTCGCCGGCCAAGGGTGCAAGCTCGTGGTCAACGACATCAACGCTGCAGCGGCCGCAGAAGTAGTCGATGCGATCACTGCCGCAGGCGGCCAGGCAATCGCGGCGATTGCTGATGTGTCGGACAGTGCGCAGGTTGCAACGATGTTTGAGACCCTGGTCGCCGAGTACGGCGACATCGACGTGTTGGTCAACAACGCCGGCCTCGTTTCGCCAATGCTGCATTTCTTCGACGCTGATGAGACGTGGTGGCGCCGCATCATCGACGTCAACCTCACCGGGCACTTCCTGTGTTCGCATGTGGCAGCGCGGATGATGGCCAAAGCTGGCGGCGGGTCGATCATCAACATGAGTTCGGGTGGGGCCACCCGTGCACATCGTGCCTTCACCGCCTACGACGCGACCAAGGGCGGCATCGAAGCGCTCACCCGGGCCATGGCGCTTGACCTCGGCCCGTATGGCATCCGGGTCAACGCCCTGATGCCGGGTTCGATCGACACCAGTGGCCTCAGCTTGGCCGACCGGAAACTGCGTGGCGAGAACGTGCCGCTCGGTCGAATCGGTGAACCGATTGACATGACGGGCGCAGCGCTCTTCTTGGCATCTGACGATGCGTCGTACATCACCGGCGACATCATTAAGGTCGACGGCGGAATGCTTGCCCAGCAGCGTTCGGCGACCGTCGACATCAAGCTGCCGTCCGACTTCCCAAAGATCGAAGACCTCTGATGAATACCTCCGTTCGGTTCGCTGCTGATGTCGGCGGCACGTTTACGGACGTGGTGCTCGAACGTGCCCGTGGTGACTACGCGTCGACCAAGGTGTTGACGACCCACGATGCGCCGGAGCGAGCCATTCTCGAGGGCGTCCAGCAACTCGCCGCCGCCGAGGGGATCGACTTGTCGAGCCAATCGAGTGTCGTCACGCAGTTTGTTCATGGCACGACCCTTGCCACTAATGCGCTGATCGAGCGGCGCGGCGCCAAGACCGCGCTGGTCACCACCGAAGGTTTCCGTGACGTGATCGAGACACGGACCGAGAGCCGGTTTGAGCAGTACGACCTCGACATCGTGCTGCCGACGCCACTGATCGAGCGGAAGGATCGGTACACCGTTGCCGAACGACGTTCCGCCAGCGGCAAAGTGCTCCTCGACTTCGACGAGGCTGGCGCAGTCGCGCTGGTCGAGCATCTCGCCACTGGCGGATACGAGTCCATTGCCGTCGGGTTCCTGCACAGCTACGTCGATGGCACGAACGAGCGCCGCTTCCGCGACCTGCTCCTCGATCAACTCCCCGATATCTCGGTGTCGATCAGCTGCGAGGTGTCGCCGCAGATGCGTGAGTTCGAGCGGTTCAACACCGTCTGTGCGAACGCCTACGTCCAGCCGTTGATGGCGTCCTACCTGGTGCGGCTCCGTGACGAACTGCTGCAGCGCGGTGTCAGCTGCCCGCTCTACCTGGTGCACTCGGGTGGCGGATTGATGAGCGTCGAGAGTGCTGCGGCGTTTCCGGTTCGGCTCGTCGAGTCGGGCCCAGCCGGTGGAGCAATTTTTGCTGCTGATCTCGCAGCTCGGTACGGACGCGACCGTGTGCTCTCGTTCGACATGGGTGGCACGACAGCGAAGATCAGCCTGATCGACGATTTCCGTCCGGCGACCGCCAAGACCTTCGAAGTCGACCGCACAGCGCGCTTCAAGAAGGGGAGCGGGATGCCGATCTCGATTCCCGTGATCGACATGATCGAGATCGGTGCTGGCGGCGGATCGATCGCCAGCGTCGATGTGCTCGACCAAATCAGGATCGGCCCGAAGAGCGCCGGGTCCGAGCCCGGCCCGGCGGCATATTCGCTCGGCGGGCAGGACGCCACGGTCACCGACGCCAACCTGCAACTCGGCCGGCTCCATCCAGACACCTTCGGAGCGACCGATATCGATCTATCGCCGCAGTTCGCGAGCGAAGCACTGGTTCGGAGCGTGGGCGCACGACTCGGTCTCGACGCCAACACCTCGGCCGTCGGAGTTGCTGAGGTCGTCGATGAGAACATGGCCAACGCCGCTCGGGCGCACGCCGTCGAGAACGGTAAAGACATGGGCGGCTACACGATGATCGCCTTCGGCGGCGGCGCTCCACTGCACGCCGCACGGCTGATGGACAAGCTGGGCCTCGACGAACTCATTGTTCCACCCGGCGCCGGTGTCGGCTCGGCGATCGGGTTCCTCGTCGCACCATTCTCGTACGAGGCGGTTCGCAGCTTCTACACGTCGACGCTTGACTTCGATGTCGACGGATCCAACGAGGTGCTGGCATCGCTGACCGATGAGGCGATGTCGTTCGTTCGGCCTGCATTGAGCGAGGACGCTGAGGCCATCTTCACCGTTGAGCGGCAGGTGTCGATGCGCTACGCCGGTCAGGGCTGGGAGATCCCCGTGGCGCTCGACGACGACTCCACCTTCGACGAGTTCGCCGCTGAACTGTTGTCGGCGAAGTTCACCAAGGCCTACGAGGGGTTCT
>CAWUXP010000110.1:0-10364 GCA_963926495.1 Candidatus Ilumatobacter herschelensis | reverse complement strand
ACCACCCTGAGCGCACTTGCCTCCGAGCCGGTCCAGACCGAACTGTGGCACAATGCCAAAACGCCGATCCCGCATACGTCTGTCGGCCAAGGGGCCGACCTGATCATTGTTGCTCCGGCAACTGCCAAGTCGATTGCTGCCTATCGGATGGGCTACAGCCACGATCTACTCCAGAACACGCTGATTGCCACGCGTGCCCCGGTCATGATCTGCCCTGCCATGCACACCGAAATGTGGGAGCACCCCAGCGTCGTCGACAACATCGCAGTGCTTCGTGCACGTGGGGTGCATATTGTCGAACCCGAATCCGGGCGCCTCGCCGGTGGTGACGAAGGTGCCGGCCGACTGGCCTCGCCCGAATCGATCGTTGCGGCCGCCGAACGTGTGCTCGGCCCAGCCGATCTGGCTGGCATCAGCGTCGTGGTCTCGGCTGGCGGCACCCGCGAACCAATTGATGCGGTCAGGGTCATAGCTAATCGCAGCTCCGGCAAACAGGGGTACGCCGTTGCGGCCGAAGCTGCAGCCCGGGGTGCTTTGGTCACACTGGTCACCACGGTTACTTTGCCGGCGCCGCGGGGCTGCAACATCGTTTCGGTCGAAACCGCTGCACAGATGCAAGCCGCCATGGAACAAGCCGCGGCCACACATGATGTGGTGGTGATGGCAGCAGCGGTTGCTGACTTCCGCCCGGCCCAGGCTGCCAATGGCAAGCTCAAGAAACGCGACGGCACCCCCGAGATCGTTCTGGAACCGACGCCCGACATCCTCGCCAGTCTTGGTGCGAAGAAGCGTGCCGGTCAACTGCTGGTCGGTTTCGCTGCTGAGACGGATGACCTTCTCGCCAACGCCAAGTCGAAGCTCGACACGAAGCGTCTCGACCTGATCGTTGCCAACGATGTCAGTGCCCCGGGGGTTGGCTTTGCTCATGACACGAATGCGGTTACGCTATTGCGGCCTGACGCGGAGCCTGTCGAGATCGACCTTGCTTCAAAGCAAGATGTCGCTCGGGCGGTGATCGACGCCATCGTCGCTCTGCGCGATGCTCGCTGACATCATCCACGATCCCACTCGTTACCTACACTTCTGACAGGACACAGCGGACCAACAACATGGCTAACTACACCTTCACCTCTGAATCAGTCACCGAGGGTCATCCCGACAAGATCGCCGACCAAATCTCTGACGCGGTGCTCGATGCGATCCTTACCGAGGATCCCCACGCACGCGTTGCCTGTGAAACCATGGTCACCACCGGCCTTTGCATTGTTGCTGGCGAGATCACCACCAATGCGTACGTTGACATCCAACGCATCGCACGCGACACGATCAATGGGATTGGCTACGACGACGCTCAGAAGGGCTTCGACGGCCACACCTGTGGGGTCATGGTGACCCTCGACGAGCAGAGCCCGGACATTGCTCAAGGCGTCAACGCGAGCGAAGAATTTCGTGGCGGTTCTGCGGGCGAAGATGTGCTCAACCTGCAAGGCGCAGGCGACCAGGGCATGATGTTTGGTTACGCCTGCAACGAGACCGACGTACTGATGCCGCTGCCGATCAACACGGCGCATCGCCTTGCAGAGCGCCTGGCCGAAGTCCGCAAGAGCGGTCAGGTTCCGTACCTGCGCCCTGACGGCAAGACTCAGGTCACGTTCGATTACGAGGATGGCGTCCCTGTCGCGCTCAAGGCTGTGCTCATTTCGACCCAGCACCAGGCCGGGATCGACCGTGACACGGTGATCCGCCCGGACCTCATCGACCAGGTTATTCGGCCGGTCATCCCTGAGCAGTTTGCTGATGATGACTACGAAGTTTTCATCAACCCGACTGGCAACTTCGTGATTGGTGGCCCGCAGGGCGACTGTGGTCTGACTGGTCGCAAGATCATCGTCGACACCTATGGCGGCATGGGTCGCCACGGTGGCGGCGCGTTCTCGGGCAAGGACCCGTCCAAGGTTGACCGCTCTGGTGCCTACGCAGGCCGCTGGGTTGCCAAGCACGTCGTCGCATCTGGTGCCGCCGATCGCTGCGAAATCCAGCTTGCCTATGCCATCGGCATGGCGCAGCCGATGAGCATCCTCGTTGAGACCTTCGGCACCGCCAAAGAAGATCCGGCCAAGATCGAAGCCGCCGTCCGGGCAACTTTCGACCTGCGCCCGGGAGCGATTGTCCGCGACCTCGACCTCTTGCGTCCGATCTACAAGGACTCGGCGGCGTACGGCCACTTCGGCCGCGAGCAGTTCCCTTGGGAGCAGCTCGGTCGCCTCGACGAGTTCAAGGCTGCTGTCGGAGCCTGATTGCGATGGCCGGTCTCACTGTGCCAGGCACAGTGTGACTGGTCGCGTCGCTCGCGTCCTGCCCAACGTCACGGGGCTCGACAAAACTTTTGACTACCTCATTCCTGACGACCTGCGTGTTCCTGCGCGCTTTGGCCCGGTTCGAGTTGGCACCATTGTTCGAGTCGAATTGCACGGTCGCCGGATCGGCGGATGGATTAGCGACATCGTCGATGTCGACGATGCTGCCGTCGATCGAATATCGCTGAAGCCGATTGCAAAGGTCACGGGACACGGCCCCGACGTCGAGTTGTTTGAGCTCGCTGAGTGGGCATCGGTTCGCTGGGCTGCCCGACGATCTCGACCCTTTCTGGTTACAGCGTCGCCGTCTCAGGCAATCACGTCCCTGCCACCTCAACGGCGCACGGCCCCGGTGCTCTCACCGTCGTCGCCCGCGACGACCGAACTGCTGGCGATCGGCGGGGGAGTCCTTCGGCTGCCGCCGCGCAGCGATGTTCTCCCCGCACTTCGCTCGGTCATTGCTCACGGGCCGACGCTCGTCGTAACGCCGACGGTCAGCGATGCACGGACGTTGGCAACGCGTGTCCGGCAATTGGGCGTATCTGTGGCGTTGATGCCCGATGACTGGGCCGCGGCGATGGGCGGGGTCGACGTAGTTATTGGTCCGCGGTCCGCTGCATGGGCGCCGTGCCCCGACATGGCATCAGCTGTGGTCATTGATGAGCATGACGAGGCCTTGCAGGAAGAACGAGCGCCGACGTGGCACGCCCGTGACGTCCTGGTCGAACGATGCCGGCGAAGCGGCATTCCGCACCTGCTGATCTCGCCGGCGCCATCGCTCACCGCTGTCGTGACGGCAGCAGGGGAGTCAGGCGTCGTTCATCCGCCATTCACGCGCGAACGGGTCGCCTGGCCGAAGATCACCGTGGTCGATCGAACGAATGAGGAGCCGTGGAAGAAGTCGCTCATCACGTCGACGTTGATCGACCGAATTCGGAACCCCGACCTCACGGTGGTCTGTATTAGCAACATCACCGGGCGAGCCCGGATCTTGGCGTGTCGGTCGTGCGAGGAACTGATTCGCTGTGAAACCTGCGACGCAGCAGTCGGACTGACGTCCGACAACGTGCTGTCGTGTACCCGTTGCGGCACTGACCGGCCAGCTGTGTGTCAGGCCTGTGGAGGTTCGAACTTCGCAAATCTCCGGCCTGGCGTCAGCAGGTTGCGCGAAGAACTTGAAGGCGCAGCTGCCCGACAGGTCAGGGAGATCACGGGTGCCGACACCGCACCACCCCCTGCAGCTGGTGTCTACGTAGGCACCGAAGCAGCGCTGTATCGCGTGCCGTCTGCCGATGTCGTCGCGTTCCTTGAATTTGACTCCGAGATGCTCGCACCGCGGTTCCGTGCCGCCGAGCAGGCGCTGGCACTCATCATCCGGGCCGGCCGGTTGGCACCAGAGGTGCTGGTCCAAACCTTTATGCCCAACCATGTGGTGTTGCAAGCTGCGGCTGCCGGCAACCCTGATGAAGTGATCAAAGTCGAACGCGAACGGCGCGAAATGCTCGGCTTCCCGCCATTCGGTGCCCTTGCCAGGATCACGGGAACCGGATCGTCGGAGATGGTCAGACAGCTCACGTCGGACGTGCAAGTTGGTGGCGACCAGTCGACTGGCTACGTCGTGCGAGCGGACGACTGGATGACGCTCGGTGTGGCGCTCAATGCGGCCGAGCGTCCAAAAGGCAGCCGCCTCCGTATCGAGGTCGATCCGCCGCGTCTCTAGGGCCGAGCAGACTTCCGTTGGTGCCGCCGTTCGCCGATCGGGACAAACTTGGTCGTCAGGGCTCTGGTGGTAAGGCGGAGTCAACTGACTGAGGACAGACGCTGAGGAGCCGGAACCCGGCCTTGGAAGTGATTCGCTCGGTCGGGTGCCCCTCGGACTGCAACCAACGCTGTAGGGAGTCGGCACCCAGGTGCTTCTGCACCACGAGTGCGGCGATGCCGTCGTTGTCGAGCCGGGCGAGCCAGTCGAGTAGGAGCGCGCGCATCGCTGTCTTGCCGATTCGTACGGGCGGGTTCGACCACAGCGTGGCAAACCGGATGTCGTTTGGAACGTCATCTGGTGCGACCGCACGCAGGTTGGTGATGCCGTTTTGTTTGGCGTTGCGGGTACACAGGTGGCGAGCGCGGCTGTTTACATCGACGGCCCACACGGTGGCGTTGGGGGAACGGCGCGCCATCGCCAGGGCGATAGGCCCAGCCCCAGCTCCAAGGTCGAGCAGGTGGCCCGTAGACGCGATTGGAAGCTCAGTTCGCAGCAGCAGACTCGTGCCGGTGTCGACGTGGCCGCGGCTGAACACGCCTCGATCAGTCTCCAACGTGAACGCCGTGTCTGGGAGGATGACGTCGATGGTCATCGGGTCCGATGGCACCGTCGGGTCGTCGTCGAAGTAGTGGGCGTCGGGGCTCGTCGAGGAGGCGCATTCGGTTCCGGTCTGGGCGTCGATATCGGGATCAGAGCTCACGACCCCTAGCCTGGCAGGAATGTCGTACAAGATCAGGACATACGGCGATCCAGTGCTCAAGACCAAGGCCGCAGCGATCGAGAACGTCGACGGCCGGGTCATCCGCCTCGTCGACGAAATGTTCGACACGCTTGTTGATTCCGGCAACGGTCTGGCACTCGCTGCACCGCAAGTGGGTGTGCAGAAGCAAGTGGTCGTCTGGGACTTCGGCGAAGATCCATTGGCAATCGTGAATCCCGAGATCATCGAATCCGATGGTGAGTGGCTGTTTGACGAAGGTTGTCTTTCGATTCCTGGGCTCTACGTCGAGATGCTGCGTCCCAAGCGGGTCTTGGTACGCGGCGTCAGCCTCGACGGTGAAATCATCGAGATTGAAGCCGACGAGCTCGAAGCCCGGATGTTCCAACACGAGATCGACCACCTCAACGGCGTCCTCATGTTTGATCGCCTTGAAGGCGACCAGCGCAAGGAAGCCATGCGCGAGTATCGACTCATGGAAGAACAAGCTGCCGCCGGGGTCCAGCAACGTCAGCCGTTCCGCAAACGTCTTGGTTTCTCCTGAGCTGGTTGAACTGATGAAGATCGTCTACCTCGGGACGCCCGAGATGGCGGTTCCGCCGCTTCAGGCGCTGCATGCCGCAGGCCACGAAATCCTGCTCGTCGTCACCCGCGTCGATAAAAAACGTGGGCGAGGTTCGGCCCTGTCGCCGAGTCCCGTCAAGGCCGCAGCCCTTGAACTTGGCATCCCGGTGTCGCACGAACCCGACGACGTACTTGGCGCAGTGGCCGGCGGCGCCACGCTCGGTGTCGTTGTTGCCTACGGACGTCTGATCAAGCCGCACATCCTCGACGAGATCCCGATGATCAATGCTCACTTCTCGCTGTTGCCGCGTTGGCGCGGCGCGGCTCCGGTTGAGCGGGCGCTCCTGGCCGGCGACGGTCTGACCGGAGTCGACATCATGCGACTCGAAGAAGGTCTCGACACCGGCGGAATCTACGCCGAAACTGTCGTGCCGATCAGTGCAAAATCAACAGCAGCCGAGCTGCGCTCCGAGTTAGTCGATGCAGCATGTGAGCTGCTTGTCAAAACGCTTGCTGTGCCGCTCGACGTCTGGATCGACAGCGCAGCAACTCAGATCGGCAACACCGTGTACGCGGCCAAGTTCACCAAGGAAGAGTTCGAGATCGACTGGACGCAACCGGTCGGGCACATTGATCGTCTCATCCGAGTCGGCGGTGCCTGGACAATGTTTCGTGGCAAACGCCTCAAGATTCATGTGGCCGATCTCGTCGAAGGAAAGTTGACTCCAGTGACTGTGCAGCCCGAAGGAAAAGGCCCAATGGAGTTCGCCGCGTGGCGCAACGGCGCTCAGCCCACTGACGACGAATTGTTCGGTTCGCTGTGAGCATCTGGGACGCACCGACTGGGCCGGCCGCTGACTCATCGAAACCGCTGAACCGCAAAGAGCGTCGTGCTGCACTGCAGAACAGAGACTGGAACAACAAGGGTCGAACTGATCCGGAGGCACGTCGCAATGCCGAGCACGAGCCACGAAGCGCCACGGGGCGACTCGAGAACGACAAAATCCCCACGGGGCATACCAATGCCCGGCAACTGGCGCTCGACGTCTTGCAACGGATCGAACACGATGGGGCCTACGCCAATCTGGTGCTCGGTCCGACGCTCACTGCGTCGAATCTGACAGACCAGGACCGTCGATTCGCAACCGAACTCGTCTACGGCTCCACGCGGATGCGCCGAGCATGCGATGCGATCATCGACCGGTTTGTCAGCCAACCGCCCGATGACGAAACCCGTTCTATTCTTCGGCTCGGCGCCTATCAACTCGCCTATGCGGGTGTTCCTGCTCACGCTGCTGTGAGCGCAACGGTCGACCTGGCACCCGGCAAGACGCGCGGTTTCATCAACGCAGTGCTGCGGCGAGTTGCCGACAACCCGATCTACGAGATGACCTGGCCATCGGAGGCTTCTCGGCTGAGCTATCCGAACTGGCTGGCAGATCGTCTGACTGCTGAGCTCGGTGATGAGGCTGTTGAGGCGATGTTGCAGATGAACGAGCCGCCATCGGTCACGACGCGCGCCGATGGCTACGTGCAAGACGAGTCGTCGCAGTGGGTTGCGGCCTCTGTTGAGGGCTCAGCAGGCGAGTTGGTGCTCGACATGTGTGCTGCGCCCGGCGGTAAAGCCACCGCAATGGCTGGCGAAGGTGCCATCGTTGTCGCAGCCGATATGCGACATCGGCGTTCCGAACTTGTGCGTGAGAACGCCGACAAGCTCGATCTTGACATTGCTGTCGTGACTGGCGATGGCACGGCCCCGCCGTTCCGCCCTGGAGTTTTCGATGCGGTCCTGCTGGACGCACCATGCTCTGGCCTTGGCGCACTGCGTCGCCGTCCAGATGCGCGCTGGCGCATCGAGGCGTCAGACATCACTGAACTTGCTGTACTGCAGCGTTCGCTGCTGTCGGCAGCGGCTTTGCTCGTCAAGCCTGGTGGCCGGTTGATCTACAGTGTCTGCACCGTGACTGCTGAGGAGTCGATCGATCATCCGACGCCCGAAGGTTTCGAAGTCGATGATGCAACCCCGCCGGCGGGCGAGTGGCGGCCGTACGGCCAAGGCTGGCGCGTGCTGCCGCACGATGCCGACACCGACGGCATGGTGCTGATTCGCTACCGTCGAATCGCATGAGCGACGCACTGCCCCGGCTGCAGGCCAAGGTCTTGACCTGCAGCGACGGTGTCATTCATGGCACGCGTGAAGACAAGAGTGGCGCTGCACTGGTCGAACATCTCACGAACGCTGGCTTCGACGTCGTTGAGCAACGCGTCACCGCCGATGGCACTGGCAACGTGGCTGCCGCACTGACCGAGATGACCGACCAGTTCGCTGGTCTCGTCGTGTCGACAGGGGGCACCGGGTTTGCGCCGCGGGACCAGACCCCTGAGGGCACTCGGGCCGTGATCGAACGAGAAGCGCCGGGCCTGGCCGAAGCAATGCGACTTTGCAATCCGCTTGGCCGACTCTCGCGCGGTCTTGCCGGCATCAGGGGTAACGCCATCATCGTCAACACGCCAGGCAGTACACAGGGCTGCGTCGAACAACTCGATGCAATCCTTGACGTGCTGCCGCACGCCCTCCGGCTGTTGCACGACGCCGACAACTCGCATTAACCAGCCCCCGTTCATCTCACTCCTGTTAAACCGTGAGGTCTCTCGCGAGCCGCCGCCGGTAACCTCACGGCGTGCTTCGTGTCGTACTCCCCAAGGGATCCCTCGAAAAGGCCACACTCGAACTCTTCGAGGCCGCCGACCTGCCCGTCAACCGATCGTCGTCCGTCGACTATCAGGCGACAATCGACGATCCCCGGATCGACTCGGTGCGGATTCTTCGGCCGCAAGAAATTCCCACCTACGTGGCCGAGGGGTTGTTCGACATCGGCATCACCGGACGTGACTGGGTCAACGAAACGGGCGCAGTTGTTGAGAGTCTCGGTGAGCTGAAGTACTCGAAGAACACGTCGAAGCCAATCCGCATGGTCGTTGCCGTGGCTGGCGACTCGCCGGCTGAGTCGGTCAAGGACCTACCGAACGGCGTTCGCGTGCAGACCGAATACCTCGAGTCAACCCGGCGCTACTTCGAAGCGAACGGCATCGACGCCAACATCCGGCTGTCGTACGGCGCGACCGAGGCAAAAATTCCTGACATCGCTGATTGCGTGGTCGAGATCACCGAAACCGGCCGCGCGCTCAAGGCTGCTGGCCTCAAAGTGATCGACGTGATCCTCACCAGCTACACCGAAGTCATTGCCAACCCAGCCGCATACGCTGACCCGGAGAAGCGCAAGGCGATGGAGCAGGTGATGACGCTCCTCAATGGCGTGCTTGACGCTCGGGGTCGCGTGATGCTGAAGCTGAACGTCACCGCCGAGAACAAGGACGCTGTCCTTGCCGTGCTGCCGTCGATGAAGTCGCCCACGATTAACGATCTGTCCGGTGGCGGATACGCCGTCGAGTCTGTGGTCGAGAAGAAGACGGTCAACCTCGTGATTCCGGCACTCCGTGAGGCGGGCGCAACAGACCTCGTCGAGATGCCGATCTCCAAGATCGTTCCGTAGCTCGAGACTGATCGAAGCACATGGCCGAGCTCGACCGCAGCCACCAACCGACCGGTGCACTCATCGGCGTCGTGAGTGAGTTCGATGGTGCTGTTGGGCTGGGCGTGATCACTGGCACCGATGGTTCGGCGCACGCCTTCCACGTGATCGAAATTGCCGACGGAACCCGTTCGGTCGATGTCGGTGCCGATGTGTCGTTCGATTTGTTGGCCAAGTTCGGCCGATACGAGGCAGCGAACATTCGGGTGGTCGGCGAACTGTGAGTGTCGATCCGGACATCGCCACCGAACGCGAGCGTCGGATCATTGATGTCTTGATGTCGGTCAATGCAGGTGAAGTCACCACGTATGGCGATATTGCCGAGGTAGCCGGCTATCCGAAGATGTCTCGTCTCGTCGGGCGAATCGTCGGGCACACCGATGTGGAGATCCCGTGGTGGCGGGTCGTCAACTCCACCGGACACCTTCGGTCGAGCGACCCAAAAGAGCAGGCGGTGATCCTCGCCGAGGAAGATGTCGTGTGCCGTGACGGCCGCGTCGTTGACGCACCGATCGGCCGTTTCGCACGCGGCAGCTGAACTGCGGTCGGCCGCCGGTCAGCAAGCTTGACCAGCGCTAGTCGGCGTCAGGGCTCGCTGCAGGGTCGACGTCAGGGTTGGCGGCGCCCTTGATCTGCACGAACGCGAGCCGAATGTTGTTGAGGGCATCGCGCATCGTTGGGGCGTCGGGGCCGATTCGATCGCCAAGGCCGTCGACCAAGCAGGCGAGGGCATCGATGGCTAGGGCAGATTGGGTGAGGTCTGGGGGATTGGCCGACAGGTGAATGGCGGCAAGCTCGTAGAGGCCCATGACATGGTTGGTGATGACGACTTCAGCTGGCACGGACGCGAGCCGCTCACGTGATGCATCCATTGCACGTTGCGCCTCTTCGACGGCGTCGATCGTCTCCTGATCGAGCTCGGGCTTCCCTGTATCAGTCTGATCATCTGCGCCGAAGCCGGCCAGGCCCTCTGCAAGGTTGGCGTTGATTTCGCTGAATTCGGCGTTCTGGTCAGGTGTGGAGGTTTCGTCAGTCACGCAGGTACCCTACCTATCAACAATTGAGGCGAAGTGGGGGAAACTCCCACCTGGCCACGACCGCATGTTCTTCGGAACATCAACCGTGCGTCCAGGTTCCGGCTGTAACCAGCCATCTGCTCAAAGCCAGAGCTGCACGGCGCTTGCCGTGTCTCTGAGGCTTTGTGTTGGTGTTTGGCCGCTCCGTGACAGTTCGCGTTGAGCGCCATCACATACGATACATGGGGAGGCCCATTTGCACAGGAGAGCAGTCTCATAGCACCTCGAAACGACACCCGCGGCGAACAACACCGCATCAACGATCGCATCCGCTCACGTGAAATCCGTTTAATC
>CAWUXP010000109.1:0-5256 GCA_963926495.1 Candidatus Ilumatobacter herschelensis | reverse complement strand
GGTGATGAGCTGCGCCGGGATGATCCAGGCAACCTCGAACTCGATGCCATCGGGATCTTTGGCGTACCAACTCTTTGTGGTGCCGTGATTGCTTGCGCCGACGAGTGCCCCGACATCGGAGAGGGTCTGGCCGATTCGCTCGAACTCACCGAGGGTGTCGACTTCCCAGGCGAGGTGATAGAGGCCAACCGACGTTTGGCCCGCTGGGGAGGCGGCCGCTTCGTCACCAATTTCGAACAACCCAAGGTCGTGGTCGTTCGTTGAATCGGCGGCCTGCAGGAACGCGGCCTTCGGGAACTGGGTGACAGTGCGGAACCCGAGCACGTTGCGGTAGAAGTCGACGGACCGCTCGACGTTTCGCACGTAGAGCACTGCGTGGTTGAGCCGCTGAATTGCCATGGATGGTTTAACACTCGGTGGAGCGGGCTCATTCCGACGAGCGATGCGAAACGGGTTGGAATCGCGCTCAACCCATTCGCTTCCTTACGGCGACTGCGTGAAACTGGCGTGATGCAGACGGCCCCCGTCACCCGGCCCGTTTACCCGTTCTGGCGCAGGCGGGTCCGTTGCGTGCCGTCGGTGCTGAAGTTGGCTGGGTCGAGCCACCGCTCGAACTCCACCTTTATGACCTGCCACTCGACGTCGGTGATCGAGAACCACGCGGTGTCCCGGCTCCGGGCCTTGTAAATAATTGCCTGGCGGAAGGTGCCCTCGTAGGTGAACCCAAATCGCCGCGCCGCCGCCTGTGATGCGGCATTGAGCGCGTCGCACTTCCACTCGTATCTGCGGTAGCCGAGTTCGTCGAATGCTCGGCGCATCATCAGGAACATCGCCTCGGTGGCGAGCGGTGTGCGCTGCAGAGCCGGCGAGAAGTTGATGTACCCGACCTCGATGCTGCCGACGCTCGGTTCGATTCGCTGATAGCTCGCGAAACCGACAGCTCGACCGGTCGATGTGTCGACGATCGCGTGGAACAGCGGATCGTCTCCGAAGCAGGTCGCGGCCATCCAGGTGCGGAAGGCGTCGATGTCGGCGAACGGGCCGTGCGGGAGGTAGGTCCAGTTGCGACCATCCGTGTCGAGCGCGAAGGCATTGAACAGGTCAGCGCCGTGCAGGTCGAGGTCGATCGGCTCGAGGTTGACGAGCCGACCATGCACCGGTGAGCGAGGCGGCACGGTGCTCGGCTGCCAATTGGGAAGGGCATGGCCGATCAGCTGGCCAAGTTCGTTGGTGTAGTCCGACATGATCAGCGGGCCTTCCGGCGCTTTCGATGGTCGGCGGTATGCGTTCGGCTTGCGCAGCGAGGATCGGAGCAAAACCGCCGAGACCCATTACGAGACGAATCGTAGAAGAGGTGCTCGCAGTCATCTGCGGCGCACCGGCCGAAGCGCTTCACTCCGTGCTCGCAGAGGTCTTGGGTGAGTGCCATCAGTACGTCGGCCATGACCTGGTCGTCGAACGTGGCCGATGGGGGTGTCCAGTGCACATGGAGGTCAGATCCGTCGTGGTCGCTGAGCGAGGGTGCGATGGTCAGCTCGGTCAGTTCGGCGTTGACCCAGGTTCTGGCTGCGCCAACGTCGCTGGTTGGCAATGTTGATAAGCGAGGGAGGAGGTCGAGAACGCGCTGCGTCAACCGCCGAACTGCCCCAATTGGTGCGGTTGCTGCACGTGAGAATCCTTGGTCGTGAAGGAATCGGCGCGCCGCTTCGGGTTCGAGGATCTCACTGGTGTCATCGAGGGCGTCGTTGATCGCGTTCGCGAATTCGATGGCTGCGTCGATCGTCAGTTGGATTTCGGTGTGGTTGCCCGAAGTCACATACACGCCGTCAACCTAGCGCACCTCTCCGATGTAAGGAGTCAGTACAGTTTGACTACTTACAATTCGTCAGACCCGATCAAAATCGATGTCGATCCCACGAAGGGAGTGTTCCGTGAACCTCATACTTAATCTCGTTGTCATCGCCGCCAGTGTCTTGGGATCCGGCATGGCCTTTCCCCAGGCGCGCCGACTGATGAAGACGCGCAGCGTCGATGGCGTGTCGCCCGTGTGGATTGGCGTGAGCATGGCGATTAACGGTTGGTGGACCGCATACGCGATCACCACTCCGCTCTGGGCGCTTCTTCCCGTCTCCAGCGTGTCGTTCCTTCTCTATTCATCGATTGCGATCCTCTACGTCAAGACGGTTGGTGGCCGCAGTCTCGGGGGCATGGCGGTCGGTGCATTTTGTCTTGGCATGGTGCCGCTCCCCTTCTTGCTTGTAGCCGGGTGGGAAGTGGCCGGTCTGGCAATCGGCCTGTGTTACGGCATCCAACTCGCCCCAGCCGTCGTGGCCGCCTATCGCACCCGGACACTCGATGGCGTCTCGGCTGGAACATGGAACATGTCGTTTGTTGAGGCATTGCTCTGGCTCGTTTACGGCCTCTCCGTGGCTGACGCAGCGCTCATCGCCGGTGGTGCCGCAGGCCTAGTTATGGCGGGTGCGATCCTCCTTCGCTTGGCCCTGACGGGCTATCAGCCCTTCACAATCGCTCGGCCCCGCCGACTCGCAGTGGCGTAACACAAACGCTGCGGAGGCGCTGCGCGTGTGTTCGGTGCGCGACCTCATTAGGGTGGGGCGTTGAACACGGGTCAAAGTGGCCCGGAAGTTAATAAGGAGCCACAATGGCAACTACCGGTACGGTCAAGTTTTTCAACGACGAGAAGGGCTTCGGCTTCATCTCACGTGACGATGGCGAGGACGTCTTCGTTCACTACTCCAACATCGCCGGCACTGGCCGTCGTTCGCTCGCTGACGGCGACACCGTCGAGTTCGACATTGCCCCGGGCCGCAAGGGCCCCGAGGCTGTCGACGTCAAAGTCGTCTGAGGCGGCGGTCTGATTGGCCTCAAGCCCACAGTCATATCAAAAACGTCAGCGCGAACTCCGTAAAAAGGAAAAGAAGGCCGAAAAACAGGCCGTTCGCCATGGAAAGAGTTCTGCCAAAGACGATGACGACGACGATGCACCCGATGAGGACGCGTTACTCGAAGAGTTCCGCGTACTCAACGAGTCCTTCGCCGCGGGTGATGTCATTCAGGAAGACTTCGATTACCGCAAGGCTGATCTCTTCCACAAGATGGGCTTAGGCGAAGCGCCTGAGCCTCGTGAAGACGATGCCAAATCAGAAGCGGCCAAGTCGACCGACTGACGGTCACCAGTCCGAATCTCACAATAACCTTCCGGCTCAGGCCGGAGGGTTATTGTCGTTTTCGACCTGGTAACCATCGGTCGGCCTCGTGCCAACAATGTGGCGCGCCAACTTAGAGCTGCAGGTCGAGCGGGAAGTGCGTCAGCAGTTCGGGGCCGTCGGCTGTGACGAGTACTTGGTTCTCCAGCTTGATGCCCTCCGCCCATTCGCTTGCTCCCGCAACTGAACGGGGCCCAACGTACGCCTCGACGGTGAGGACCATTCCCGCGTCGAGCTGCCCGTCGAAGCCCCACTCGTCCCATATTTCAGGGAAATAGATCTCCGGGTACTCGTCGCATTGCCCGACGCCGTGGAAGAGGCAGGAATAGTGGCGGTACTGCTCTGGGTCGGGGAAGATCGACTCGAATGTGAGGTCGCGGAATGATCGGCCTGGGGTGAGGAGTGCCATGTTGTGTTCGATCTGCCCCCGGGCGAGGTCGTACGTGTGCTGCTGCGCAACGGTAGGGCCGCCGAATTGGCCACGGCCTTCGCCGGCGATCCAGGTGCGCGAGATGTCGACCATCATTCCGTAGGCGCCGACGAGGTCAGTGTCGTATGCAACTATGTCGCCCGGCTCGATCATTCGGCTCGACGCTTCTTGCATCCACGGATTGGTCCGTGGGCCCGACGCGATAATTTGGGTTTCGATCCACTCGCCACCACGCCTGATGTTGCCAGCGTGGAGGAGGGCCCAGAGTTCCCGTTCGGTCATACACGGCTCGAGCGCCGTTTGCATTTCGGCCATCGTGGTTTCGCAGGCATTGATCGCGCAGCGCATCGCCAGGATCTCGTCGGCGCCCTTGATTGCACGTGCGAGTTCCATCACCTCCTGTCCAAAACCGACCTCGACACCGGCGTCTTCGAGGAGCCGGTAGCCGACGTGATGGCACTGATCGACAGCGATGCGAGGGTTCGGGCCGCAGTGTTCGGTGATGACGGCAATCATTTCGTTCGCCCAACGCGTGGCCTGTTCGGCGTGGCGAGGGCCGGCCAGGAAAAACGTCGAGCCGATTGCCGGGCGCACCTCGTCGATGACTGCCGAGTGCGCGGCCAGGTAGTCGCACCCGTAGTAGTCCCACAGGATCACACGGCCGTCGGCGTTGACGAAGGCATAACGAGCGCCGTTGTGCATCACCCACAGCTGCATGTTGGTGGTGTCGGTGACGTACCGGATGTTCATTGGATCCATCACGATGATGCCGTCGTAGCCCTGGGTTACGAGCTGCGCGGTGACCCGGTCGAGCCGGTAGCGCCGCATAGCGGCAAGGTTGGGAAGCGTGAGGCCCGCCGCAGCCCACTCCCCGACGGCTGGCTCGCCGGGGCCGATTGTTAGGTGGTGGCCGCCGTCGCCGGCGAACCGGACTTCAGCTGCAGCATTGGCCATCGACGCCGCGATCTTGCCTGACATTCCGCAAAGTTACGTCTGGGGTCAGGCCCCTTTCGCAACTTTCTGCATGACAGCGGTTCGATTCCGCATGACACGATCGACCTTGACCGAGTGCCGGTGACCGTAGAGAATCAACTCGGTGACAGATTGGACCGACGAGGCGGCATGGGTGGGAACGCGCCGCCCAATGCGCACTGCGACGGGCCTCGATCCAGCTTCCTACGCGAGCGATGAGTTCTATTTTGTAGAACAGCAGCGTGTCTTCGGCCAAGCCTGGGTCTGCGTTGGAATCGCTGACGAGGCCGTTGCTGGGCGGATGCTCGTTCGCCAGGTCGGCTCCAAGTCGGTCCTCCTGACCCGCAATGAAACAGGCGACCTCCGCGGCTTCGTCAACTCGTGTCGGCACCGCGGCACCGAACTGGCCGAAGCCGACTGCGATATCGCCGGCACCATCCGCTGCCCGTATCACAGGTGGGGGTACTCGCTGGACGGCGCTCTGAAGGCAACGCCGTTCTTCAACGAAGTGTCGCGCGACGACTTCGACAAGTCTGACTTCGGCTTGCTACCCGTCCGCGTCGACACGTGGGGCGTGTTGCTCTTTGCCTGCCTCGCCAACGACACGCCACCGCTTCTTGACTGGCT
>CAWUXP010000108.1:0-6220 GCA_963926495.1 Candidatus Ilumatobacter herschelensis | reverse complement strand
TTACATGGCGTCGCCGGTGTGTTCGCCGTCTCGTGCCGCCATGTTGACCGGGAGCTATCCGACGCGCGTCGGGTTCGGCGGCGCCGCGTCGGGAAGCCTCGGCGGCGTGCTGTTCCCTGGCTGGGGCGTCGGGCTCAACCCGGACGAGATCACGATCGCCAAGCTGCTGAAGTCGGCCGGCTACGCCACACAACTGATCGGCAAGTGGCACTGCGGTGACCAGCCCGACTTCCTGCCGACCAACCACGGGTTCGACGGCTATTTCGGTATCCCCTACAGCAACGACATGGGTCGCCAGGCCGACAGCACTGACGCAATGAGCCTCGACGACCTCACCGCGCTCGTGCGCCAAGCAGGCTGCACCGAGCCGTTCATCCGGCCGCCTCTGCCCGTCTTGCTCGATCATGACGTCGTCGAAGCTCAGCCCGACCAGGCCGCCTTAACCGAGCGGTATGTCGAGCACGCGGTCGACTTCATCCGCACCAATCGCGAGCAGCCGTTCTTCCTCTACTTCGCGCACATGTATGTCCACCTGCCGATCTACGTGCAGGACCGCTTCCGCGACCTCTCGAACAACGGCGACTACGGGGCTGCCGTGCGCTGCATCGACTGGGCGACCGAGGCCCTCCTCGCCGAGCTGACAGCGCTTGGGTTGGATGATGACACCATCGTGATCTTCACGTCGGACAATGGTGCCCTCGACGCAAGCAAGGGCGGTTCAGGAAGCAATGGGCCGCTGCGCGGTTCCAAGGGGACCACATGGGACGGAGGGCAACGTGTGCCCTGCATCATCCGCTGGCCAGGCCGTGTGGCCGCTGGCGTCGAGTGCGATCAGATGGCAACAGCGATGGACTTCTATCCGACATTGGCGGCGCTGGCCGGGGTGGTACTGCCCAACGACCGAGTGATCGACGGCGACGACATCAGCATGTTACTGGGCCTTGCAGGTGGCGCCATCAACGACGACCGGGACTTCTTCTTCATCCGCGGTGCAAACATCGGCGCCGTTCGACGAGGTCAATGGAAGCTGCACCTCGTTCGCAACGGCCAGGATGTCACCGAACTCTACGACCTGACCGCCGATGTGGGCGAACAACACGATGTCGCCGCCGAGCACCCCGCCATCGTGGCTGCGTTGACTGCCAGCATCGAAGCGGGGCGCGCTGCGCTCGGCGACGAACGGCTCGGCATCGATGGCTCCGAAATCCGTCCGATCGGACGCGTTGACAATCCCGTGCCGCTCACCGAGTTCGATCCGACGCATCCGTACTTCATGGCGGAGTACGACCTGCATCACCGTGGCTGACACCGGCATCGGCACCTTCGTCGAGCTTGCTGGCGGGCCATTCCGGATGGGGACCGACGGTCCGTTCGGTTATCCCCAAGATGGAGAACAACCGAGTCGCACTGTCGACGTCGGCCCGTTCGCGATCAGCACGACAGCAGTCACCGCCGACGAGTTCGCCGCGTTCGTCGACGCGACCGGACACGTCACCCAAGCTGAAACCGATGGCTGGTCGTTCGTCTTCGCCGGGCTGCTGCCGGAACCGTTCGAAGACACCGCCGGCGTCGTCGGTGCCGAGTGGTGGCGGCAAGTGTTGGGGGCCTCGTGGCGCCATCCGGAGGGACCCCAGAGTGACATCTTGACGCGGTCCGACCACCCGGTCGTCCACGTCAGCTGGAACGATGCAGTCGCCTACTGCGCATGGGCCGATGCCCGCCTACCGACTGAAGCCGAGTGGGAGTTTGCTGCCCGCGGCGGTCTGGACCAGACGACATATCCGTGGGGTGACCAGCTCAACCCGGATGGCAAACAACGCTGCAACATCTGGCACGGAACGTTCCCGTCCAACAACACGTGTGCTGACGGCTGGTACGGCACCGCCCCGGTCACTGCGTTCTTGCCGAACGCGTTTGGGCTGTTCAATGCGGTCGGCAATGTCTGGGAGTGGTGTACCGATGAGTTCACTCGTCGGCCTTCGTCTGGCGCGTGCTGCGCACCCACCACGCCATCAGTATCGTCGCCGCGCACGATGAAGGGCGGGTCATACCTCTGTCACGACTCGTACTGCTTTCGGTACCGGGTTGCCGCGCGTAGCTCCAACACGCCAGACACCGCAACGGGCAACATCGGGTTCCGCGTCGCCCGCTGACCTGGCTAGCTGGGCGTACTTGCACCACCGGCGCGAGTTCGTTGCTCAGTCGGCGGAGGGCGTAGCGAGTACCGCCCGGGTGACGTAGTTTGCAATCTTTTTCGCCGACCACCCGAGGCGCTGCAGATCAAGCACCTCGCGTGGGTCGCTGGTGACATTCCAGGTGAAGAGCATCATCGTCACGTCACCGTCGAGGAGTTGCAGCAGCGGTTCGATCAGGCTGCAGGCGAACGTGATCACCGGGTCGCCGGCGTCGCGTCGTTGCAGGAACCCCAGAGGCGAACGAAGGTGAATAGCCAACTCGCCATGCTCGAGGCACGCTGCAACCCAGCTCTCGTTCCAGCGAGTGAAGGAGTCGAGTGGGTCAGCTGATTGTCCGCCTGATTGAGCGAACAGTTCGGCTGCGCGGACGGGAAGCTGCAGCACGAACGCCTGAATCAGATCGTCGACCGAAGCGAAGTGTCGATATGCGGTCGCCGTCGACACGCCGGCCGCGGCTGCGACGTCGACGAGGCGCTCAGGCGGTGCCGAGTGCTCTTGCATCCAGGCCTGAACGGCATCGATCAACCGCTCCCGCGATCGCCTGCTGTCGGATCGTGCCGAAACCGTGCGCCCGGCCAGGCCAGCGAGATCTGTGCTTTCATCGGCCACGTTCGTAGGCTACAGTTTCGTTCCGAAACGAGAATCTGTTCTCATTTCGGACCAGCTGCTCTCTCACTGATTTTCGAGGCCCCATGACCGACGCCCGCCAACATTCAACGACTTCCCCGCGCGTCGCGGCATTCGACGCCTGGATCCGCAGCCGGTTCGTCGATCTCAACACAGCGCTCGAAGACCTCTATGCACAGCAAGACAACCGGTCGAACGTCGAAGGCATTGGCGACGACCTTAAGGCGAGCCTCCTCGATGAGGGGCGACATTTGATCGTGCCGATCCTCGAAGAGGGCAACACCGATGAAGGATTCGATTTGGCCTTCGAACTCCTCGGCAATGTCGGCTACTACATGGCCGCGTGTCGCCGTCACGAGATCACCGAGCCGTCCCGTGAACGAACGTCGCCGCTCGTTGAGGCCTCGACTCTCGCACTCCACCTGGGTGCCACTCTTGGCACTGCGCCACGGTTCGTCACGAGCCACATGGAGACCTACAACCGGGCTGTCGACGGCCGGTACCGCACCTTCACATGGCGCGACGCCGAGACGACCTTTCTCAACTACAACACGCGCTCAGCCTTCAAGTACATGCGTGCCGCCGATGCCCTCGGCCACATCCACCCAATGGGCGTGTCGCACCCTGCAGTGCACGACCTCCTCGTCGTCGCGAAGGACGCGCTGACTGACGCCCTCGCCATGAACACCGAACTTGGCCAGGTGCTTGATGTCGACGAGTTCTTCTTCTGCGTCCGGCCGTACTACCGGCCCTACCGGGTTGGAAGTACCGAGTACCGGGGCGCAAATGCCGGCGACTTTGCCGCCTTCAACCAACTCGACATGCTGCTCGGGCTCTGCAGCCCGACCGACTTGTCGTACAACCAGGTCGTCGCCGAGAAGTTCCCGTACCTGACGCCGAGCGAACAGCAGCAACTCCGCGCGGCCTACCGGCACCCCAACCTGCTCGACACGTTTCTCGCCCAGCAAGCGTCGAGCGATCAACCATGGTTTCAGAAGCATGCCGCAGCGTTCCTCGATGTCTGCACGGCACACGGTGCTGCGGCAGCACAGCATCACGACGACCTCGTGGCCAACTTCATCCAACGTCCTGCCGAGGGCATCCCGCCAGAGCATCTCGACGGCCTCACCGCGAGCGGCCCGCCGCTGGCGATCTTGATGCGGGCACTCGAAGGACTTCGCGATCGACGCCTCGCCGCCGACCGTGACGACATTCCAACACGCCACGCCGACATCGCTGCGCTCGGCGAACTCCTGGTGCCTCAATGACCGGGCCCGACCAGTTCGCCGAACTCTTTGCCGCCCGCGAAGGCACGTATCTGCTCAGCCATTCGGTTGGTCTGCCCATGCGCGGCATGCGCGAGGCCGTGGGGGGCGCACTCGACGTCTGGGAACACGACACTGCTGCGGTGTGGCCACAGTGGCTCGGCATCATCGACGGGTTCCGTACATCGCTGGCGGATCTCCTCGGAGCCGACACATCATCAATCTGCCCGCAGAGCAATGTGTCGAGCGGCCTCACCAAGATCCTCGGCGCACTCCGCCGTACGTTCGATACCGATCGACCAGTCGTCTTACTGACCGAGGACGCCTTCCCGTCGGTCGGCTACGTCTGTCAACACGCCGGATACGACGTGCGTTTCATCGGCGTTGACGAAGACGCTCTCGATCCTGCGACCTGGCAGCGGCACCTCACACATGTCGACATCGCCATCGTGACGCAGGTCCATTCGAACACCGGTGAACTTCTGCCCGTCGAGAAAATCGCCGAGGTCGCCCGAGCAGCAGGCGTTCTCTCCATTGTCGACACAGCCCAGTCGGTCGGCGTCATTGCGATCGACGTGTCGACGATGCGGGCCGACTTCATCGTCGGGTCGTGCGTCAAGTGGTTGAGCGGTGGCCCCGGCGCCGGATGGCTGTGGGCCCACCCCGACATGATCGATCGCTGCGAGCCAGATGATGTCGGCTGGTTCTCACACGACGACCCGTTCGAGTTCGACATCCACGAGTTCCGTTACGCCAGCGATGCACTCCGGTTCTGGGGCGGCACCCCAACGGTTCTGCCGTACGCCGCAGCCCGCCACTCAATTGATGTGCTCGCGAAGGTCGGGGTGATCGCAGTTCGCGAGCACAACCAGCACCAGATCGACGCGCTGATCTCGGCACTCGGTCATCTCGTCGTCAGCCCGCACGATCCGCTCATTCGCAGCGGGACCTGCATCGTCACCGGGAGCGACGACGACGTCACCCGGCTCGCCAATGCTGGCATTTTCGTCGATGCCCGACGCGGCGGATTGCGGCTTTCACCACACCTCCACACGACGTCCGACGACCTCGAGCACACCATCGCAGAGCTGAGATCTCGGCCCGCCTGACAGAAATCGGGCGATCGTTCCAGCAAACTTCGCTCAACGATTTTCAGTGGCAATACAGTCGTCGCCATGACGCTGTCTGATCGCATCCTGATGGGCCCTGGCCCATGCAACCCGTATCCCGAAGCCACTCAGGCGCTCGGTAAGCCGATGCTCGGACACCTCGACCCAGAGTTCATTGCCCTGCTCGATGAAACCAATCAGCGCCTCCGCACGGTTTTTGGCACGTCGAACGCGCTCACCTTTCCGGTCTCGGGCACCGGTTCGGCTGGCATGGAAGCAGCGTTCGTCAATTTCGTCGGGCCGGGCGACACGGTCGTTGTCGGCGTGAACGGCGTGTTCGGCGGGCGTATGGTCGATGTCGTCGGCCGCACCGGCGCCGAGGCGATCGCGGTCGATCACGACTGGGGCCAGCCGATCGACATTGACCGCATGGTTGCAGCCCACCCGAACCCGGCGATGTTTGCAATGGTTCACGCCGAAACCTCCACCGGGGTGCAAAGCGATATTGCAGCGATGGGCGCTAGAAAAGGCGACGCACTACTGCTCGCCGACTGCGTGACGTCGCTCGGCGGCGTCGACTTGCGCGTCGACGAATGGGGTGTCGATATCGCCTACAGCGGGACCCAAAAGTGCCTTGGGGTCGCGCCCGGACTCGCGCCCCTCACAGTCTCGGATCGCGCAATCGAACGCATCCTGGCGAAACCGCAGTCGTGGTACCTCGACCTCAACATGATCGCTGGGTACGTCACCGGTTCTGGCGCTCGGGCATATCACCACACCGCTCCGATCTCGATGATCATGTCGCTCCACGCTGGCCTCGGCGTTGTCCTCGACGAAGGGCTCGACGAAGTTCGCGCCCGTCACCAGGCCGCAGGCGATGCCGTCAAGGAGGGAATGCAGCAGCTCGGCTTCGAACTGTTCGCGGCCGAAGGGCACCGCTTGGCGCCGCTCAGTTCGATCTCGATCCCCGAGGGTCGCCTCGGTGCGCTGAGCGAAGCCGAAGTGCGAACGCAACTACTCCGTG
>CAWUXP010000107.1:0-9620 GCA_963926495.1 Candidatus Ilumatobacter herschelensis | reverse complement strand
GACCGTGTTGACAATCCGGCTGACAAGCTGCGTCGTCTTGCCCGTTCCCGCGCCGGCTTCGACGAACAGCGTTCGGTCGAGCCCGGTCGAACTGATCAGTTCTCGGGCCGGCTGGTCGCTCAACAGCATGGTCATGAAACGTCTTGGTCGGCTGGTCGGTCGGCTGGTCGGTCGGCTTCGGGCTTCGGCGACAGCGCCACACGCACCGCCAACTCTGGTGCATTCGCCTTCGCCTCGGCCTGGTCGCCGCGGTCGCGTACGCACACACTGTCGAACTCGCAGTGCCCACAGTTTTCATTGGTCAGCCGCCAGGAATCCCACTCCCCCGGCGACGCAGCGAAGACGCCATTCGCAATGCCGGACGTGATTGCGGTCAGCACCTCATGGAAACGCTCACGCTTCTCGTCGGTCCATGTGTATCCGAGCCGTTGCTCGCCATCGCGTTCGACCAGCCAGTAGTGCGCCGCCGCCTCAGACTTCCCAGTGAATTGCATCGCACCTTCGGCATACATGCCGAGTTGCAATGTTGTTCCGTCGATAAACGGATCACCGTTGAGGCCGTCGTACTTCTTTCCCTTGCCTGACTTGTAGTCGCTGACCAGTACTCGCCCATCAGCGGTGGTGTCGACACGGTCGATCATCCCGCGCAGCGTGATCGAGGAGCCGTTGGGCAACGTGATCGGTACAACGTCGCCGCTCCGAACGCCAAGGTCGAGTTCGACCTTGACGGGCGTCGCCAGATGGTTGCTTCGGAATTCGTTGTCAGTCAGCAAGAAAGCATCGAGCAGGTCATGCAGGTCATCGCGCCGCACACGCCAGTTGACTCGGCGACCCGTTCGCCCGGTCGATTCGTACTCCAAACATGCCTCATCGGCAATGACGTGCAATCGGGCGCGCGCGTCTGGCGACCATTCCTGCTGAGGTGACGGCACACCATCACGAAGTGCTTCGGCGATGAATTTTTCAAGCGTCGAGTGGACGAGCGAACCGCGGTCGAGCGCTGAGATTTCGTCGGTTCGCTCAGGGTCGTCACGATCACTGACTTCGAGGACGTAATTGAGGAAGTAGCGGAACCCACAGCTGGCCCAGGTCTCGAGCCGAGACGGTGACAACGCCCGATCGCCGACACCCGGTAGTGGAAACACCTCGGCACCAACACGACTCGACAGGTTGCCGTCGAACTCGGTGAACTCGGAACTCGCCCGTGCCTTCTGCATTTTCCATCCTTTACCGACGAGCGCCGCCAGCCCATGGTCGAGGATCGCGCCGCCAGCGGTCGCATCGATTCCAACGGCAACGAGGTCTCGTTCGTCGAGCGACCCGGCATGCGTCGCAGCGGTGATGCCCGAGGCAAAGGACCCCACCATTTCGACGAGTTCGAGTCCGTCGAAATCAGTGGCGTGGACCACTCGTCCAGCCAGCGCCGAAGCCGTATCGAGGAGCCAACGCGATGGCAGACCCCGCCTATTGGATCGGAGGTCGCCACGCGGAAATGTCAGGATGCGCCGTCCGGCCGGTGCCGCTGCCAGCACCGCGAGAAACGCTCGATGCTGGTGATGGAGACGTTCGGTTCTCGACTCCAGCTGATCGAGCGATTTGATTCGGACCGCGTCAGGCAAGATCGCGTCGTCGCGGCGCCGCATCGGCAGCAGCCCTTCAGAACATCCGACCACGAAAACCGCGTCAAGGTCATGGCCGATTGCCGTACCGATGGGGCCAAAAACGACACCCTGCCCGAAGCTGCCATGACGCCCTCTGGCAACGTTGAGTTCGGTGCGCAGGGCACGTTGAAACACACCGTGACTCGGTGTGGGCTCGATGTCGTCGAGAGCCGCCAAGCGAACCAGCGCATCCTCGACCCGCGCAAACGATTCCTGTTCGTGATCTGGCCACGAAGTGTGTTGGCGCTCTTCGCCCAGCAACGACTGCAGCAGTGCAGCGGCCGCCGCGCACTTGGTCGGCCACGTATCGGCCTCCTCGACAGCCCGAACCTTGCCGTGCAGCCCGTCGACGAACGCCATCAGCCGTCGGCCGTCGGCAACTCGATCGTGCAGCCGCTGCAGCTGATACGCCACCGAGCCAGACTGCGCACCGCCTTCGAGCTTGGCGATCCGCTCGACTGTGCGCTGCTCGTCATATTCGATTTTGCGGCGCCAGTCGGCATGATCAATCACCACGCCGGCATCTCGCGAGAGCTCGTCCCAGTCGCCAGGCCGGACCGACGCTCCGCCGAAGCGCAGCGGACCGCCACTGATAACCGACATCACTCGGTCACGCCGCCAACGCTGTTCGGGCAGAGCCAACCCACCAAGCAGAGTTCGACCAGCGACCGAATCGGCAAGCCGCTGAGGGTCAGGGCCGTTTGCCGGAATACCCGCGGCACCAAATTGCTGCTCGATGATCCGCACGTACGGGTCGGGTGTCGGGAAGAAAACACCAATGCGGTCGAGCCGCACGCCATCGGCCACCAGCCCGATCACGCGGCTGCACACTTCTCGGATCTCCTCTGCAGCATCGGTGACCGAGACGATCGAGTCGCCGTGCGCGATCGGCGCAGATGCAGCGCTGCGTTCGACCAGTGCGGCTTCGCAGGCCCGCCACGTCGGCTCATCGGCTCGCGACGCGCCCGAGACCCCGACGATGACCGACGACGACGAGGCGGCCCGCAATGCCTCACCAATAAATCGGCCGATCGCTGGCGTAACCGGGGCCGGGAGGTACCAAATGAGGTGGCCGAACGAGGTGAGCCGATCAGCCAGGTCCGCCCGGTCAGCAGCAGCCGTTGCCAAGTCGTGCTCGGTATGAAACCCGTCGAGCTGCGCCGCGATGCGGCGGTAGAACTTGACCGCCAGAAGCGCTGCAGTAGAGCCCTCGTCAGAGATCGACTCGAGGCCGGCTTCGTCAACATTCGACAGTTCGGCAAAGAGCGCGGCGAGTGCCGCCTCGGTGGCTTCGTGCTGGGCAACGGGCCGGTACACGTCGGGGTCTGCGGCAAGCACCTGGCGGACCGCTGCACCGAGCACCGGGTTGGTAATCGGTTGCTGTTCAAGCAGCAGGTCGGCCGCCGCCATTTCGGCGAGACGGAATGGCGTCACGAATGAAACGTTCGCCACGCCGTTCTTGCCCCCGCGTTCGAGTGCCCCCGAACCGAGCAACCGTCGCGCCGACAGGCCAACGAAGTTGGATGGCACGATGACCGTGACCGGTGCGAGTGGACCGGTAGCCTTCGCGCTGGTGACCGCGCCTGCCAACGCCTCCGACGCTGCACGCCCGTAGGCGACTGCTTCCACCGATTCGATCACAGAGGTGAACGTACACACTGCCTGTCACAGAGTTGGGCGGATCGCCCCAGGATCTAATCCTCAGCGACGTCGGTGTGGTGCTCGCGCACTCGAACCGACGTGTGGTCTGGCGTCGGCGTGACTGCGGCACGACCAAGTTCGAAGATGCTCTTAATGATCAGGCCCCACACATTGCGGAGCAAGACAAGACCGATGACGACTGCAAAGGCGAGAGCCAACGGCACGCCGAGGGTCGCGAGCAGTAGTCGCTTCTCGCGGAACAGCGGAGTAACTACGCCAGAGTCGACACTTGCGCCGTCCGGCCGCAGCGTCCGCACCGGGTCATCGATCACGGGGCACTCGACATCGGTGTCGTTCAAGCCAATCACGTCGTTGCCACCGAAGAGCGGCTCTGGCGGTCGGACGTTCGAATACAAGCCACCGAGCGCTGGATCGAACCGAGCACCCACGAGGTACTCGTCATCGACATCGAGGAACTTTGCGTCCTCGAGATACAGCACGTCGATCAAGCCATCGATCGCGTAGCCACTCGCCGAACCGGCGCGCAACTGCACAATTTCGAATCGCACCTTCTCGAAATCCTTGGCAACGGCTTTGCCCACAAATGCCACATTGGCAGGGTCCGGCGCGATGCAGCCCGGAGGAATCTGGATGAGACCGGAGCCGACGGCTTCGGGGATTGCGTCGCCGGGCGGAGGTGGTGCCGCGGCTGCATCCGACGCGGCAAGACACATGCCCAGTGCACCCATGGCGAAGGTGCACCGCACCAACCGACTCAACACAACCCCCACCCTACGAACCAGACACGACTGAGACTGGCCATCCCGACCCGTCAGTGATCTGAGGAGACGATTTCCTTGGTCCGCGTGTGCAGGTCTGCGGCGTGTGGGTTCATTCCGACCAGATGCGCTTCGATCCCGCGTTCTGCGAACTTGGCAACGACTGCGTTCAAGGCAACGACCGCTGACGTGTCCCAGATGCGGGCGTCGGTGCAGTCGATCTCGACACGGTCGACCTTGACGGCGTCGTAGTCGAACTGGTGCACGAGGTCGTTCGTCGAGGCAAAGAAGAGTTGACCGCTGACGGCATAGAGACGCTCGTGGTTGTCGGGATCGAGCACGCTTGTGACGCTGACAACGTGGCTGACCTTGCGGACAAAGACGACTGCCGACAGCAACACCCCCGCAGCGACGCCATACGCGAGGTTGTGAGTGACGACAACCACAATGACTGTGCCCGCCATGACCATGGTCTCGGATTTCGGCATCGACTGCGTGGTTTTCGGCATGATGCTCTTCCAGTTGAACGTACCGACCGAGACCATGATCATCACGGCGACGAGTGCTGCCATCGGGATCTGAGCGACAAGGTCGCCAAGCACCATGATCAGAATCAGCAGGAACACACCAGAAGCGAGCGTCGACAGCCGGGTGCGACCGCCCGAGCGATAGTTGATCATCGACTGTCCGATCATGGCGCAGCCGGCCATCCCACCGAAGAAGCCGGTGAAGACGTTGGCGATGCCCTGGCCACGCGACTCTTGGTTCTTGTCGGAGTCAGTGTCTGTTAGGTCGTCGAGGAGTTGCGCTGTGAGCAGCGACTCGAGGAGTCCGACGAACGTGAGCGTCAGTGAGAACGGGAAGATGATGCTGAGCGTTTCCCAGGTGTAAGGAATGTCGGGCAGACCGAAGCCGGGCAGCGAGTTGGGCAGTGCGCCCATGTCGCCGACGGTCGGCAGTGACCAGTCGAAGTAGATGGCGCCAGCAGCGAGGACACTGATCGCGACAAGCGGCGACGGCACCAGCTTGGTAATGCGGGGCAGCCCGTAGATGATGGCGAGGCCAGCGACGATGAACGCAAGGTTCAACGGAAGCTGATCTTTGTCGCCGTCTTCGAGGACGATGTGCGGGATTTGTGCGAGGAAAATCAGGATCGCCAAGGCGTTGACGAAGCCGAGCATCACGGTGCGCGGCACGAATCGCATCAGGTTGCCAACGCCGAGCCAGCCGAAGACGACTTGCAGCACACCGGCGAGCACGGTTGCGGCGAACAAGTACTGCACGCCGTAGTCGTCGACAAGCGGGACAATGACCAGTGCCATGGCGCCGGTGGCAGCCGAAATCATGCCAGCGCGCCCACCGACCATCGAGATGATGATGGCGATCGAGAACGATGCGTAGAGCCCCACCTTGGGGTCGACACCGGCGATGATGGAGAACGAGATTGCCTCAGGGATCAACGCGAGTGCGACGACCAGGCCCGACAGCAGGTCGGCTTTGGGGTTCGACAGCCATGCGTCATGAAAGCGGTCCCGCATGCTGGGGCGCGTCTGTTGATCGAGAGTAGTAGTGGTCAAAGCGAGGCTCCTGGAAAACTTGGGGGTGGGGGTGTTCCTGCCCGCCTGTCTCCTCGGGCCACGAAGGATCTAAGGGTACGGAAACTCCGGTTGTGAATGTGTGATCGATCAATGGTGTATCGGTCACACCAGTGCTCCGCTCGAGCTGGAGCGCCCATTGCTACGGTGCGGTTCGGCTTCGGAGCCCGCAATACTGCAGGCGTGGGATTCGATCCGAACCGCCCGTACAACGCCAAGCCGTTCGACTACGCCCTCGTCGTCGTGTGCCTCGCGGTAGCCATTGGCCTGCTCGGCTGGGCGTTTTTCGGCTAATCAAGCCGGACGGTCGCCTATCAAAACGCGTCCGTGATCAGTTCGACGCGGTTGCCGGTGACAGCGGCGACGTCGAAACGGACGGGCATATGGCCGAGGTCATGGGCTCGCAACCATTCGACGCCAAGCTGGCGGATACGACGCTGCTTGGCCACAGTCACTGCAGCGGCGGCTGGCCCGTACAGGTCAGAAGCGCGGGTCTTCACCTCGCAGAAGACGTGCACATCGCCGTCGAGCACGATCAGATCAAGCTCGCCTGTCGACGAACGCCAGTTGCGATCGATCACCGGGCAGCCGAGCCGTTCGTAGTGGCGCGCCGCAAGGTTCTCGCCCCACTGGCCTCGGGCACGGTTACGTAGATCGGGTTCGTGTGATGTCTTCGGTGTGTCCATGGGCGCGGTCCTCCAGCAGTAGGTACTTGCTGGGGCGGTCGGCCCAAGGGGAACGGGCGGCTGAATGCGCACGTTCGAGTGGTGGCCGACACGACGTCGGCCAGCGCATCAGAAGGTGCGCTTCTCGCGAATCTTGGCAGCCTTGCCCTTACGGTCCCGGAGGTAGTAGAGCTTGGCGCGACGAACGTCGCCGCGCTTCACGACTTCGATCTTCGAGACGGTCGGAGTGTGCATCGGGAAGGTGCGCTCGACTCCGACGCCGTAGCTGAGCTTACGGACCGTGTAGGTCTCTTGCAGGCCGCCACCCTGGATGGCAATAACATCACCCTGGAAGACCTGGATGCGCTCTTTGCCACCCTCGACCACGCGGACATGAACCTTAAGTTCATCGCCTGCCTGGAAGTCCGGAATGTCGGTCCGGAGTGAGTCGTTGTCGATGATGTCGGTGGCTTTCATGGCGTTACGTCCAAGTGAATCGAGTCGAGAAGTTGCTGTCAATGCGGACCCGCGCTGACAGGGCATAACGATGATACGGGCGAATCAGGAATATGGGACAGGCGGGAACGTGTCCAACAATTTCTGGTCGGCACGCGACAGTTCGGATTCCACCAGGTCAGGGCGGTCGCGTAGCGTCCGGTGGAGTCGCTGTGCCCGGCGCCACTGTTCGATCTTGCCGTGATTCCCGCTGCGCAAGATGTCTGGCACGGCCCAGTCACGAAACTCTGCAGGCCGTGTGAACTGCGGTTCTTCGAGTAATCCGGACCCGCCGAAGCTCTCAGTGATCGGGCTCACTGCGTTGCCCATCGCACCGCCGCGCAGCCGCGTGACCGCCTCGATGATGAGACATGCCGCGACCTCTCCCCCGCTGAGTACAACGTCACCAACGCTGACCTCGCCGTCGCAGAGGTACTGCCGGACACGGTGGTCGACACCCTCATACCGGCCACAAAGCAGGCTGAACCCACCCGAGGTCTCGGCAAGTTCGGCCAGTTCGAACGCCATCGCCTGATCGAATCGACGGCCACCCGGGCTCAACAGCAACAGCGGACGAGGCGGCGCAGCAGCTTCGACAGCATCGAAAATTGGCTCGGCCTTCATCACCATGCCGGCACCGCCACCGAAGGGGCTGTCATCGACCGTGCCGTGCACATCCGTGGTCTGCGCACGAATGTCGTGGGTCCGCAGATCAAGCAGGCTCCGCTCTTGCGCTTTGCCGAGCAAGCTCTCGGCACAGAAGTCGTCGATGAGCTTCGGGAACAGTGAAAAGACGTCGATCCGGAGAGCAGACATCACTTATCCAGGAGGTCGAAGAGCCCATCGGGAGTGTCGACCGTGACCACACCGTCAAGATGACTGACGATGAACGTGGTGGGGACGAGATGGCCCGTGTCGAGTTCCAAAATGTCCGCGGCGGGGTTGGTCAGAACATTGGAGCACGTGCCGTGCTCGGTGCCGTC
Organism: Candidatus Ilumatobacter herschelensis; assembly: GCA_963926495.1. Classification (GTDB taxonomy): domain Bacteria; phylum Actinomycetota; class Acidimicrobiia; order Acidimicrobiales; family Ilumatobacteraceae; genus Ilumatobacter_A; species Ilumatobacter_A herschelensis. The sequence goes on along the minus strand of CAWUXP010000107.1, from coordinate 1,801 downwards.
GATTCCGACGACTTTCGAACCGATCAGGTCGTGGAACCAGAGCGCATCGGCGTCAGCGATTGGTGCGGCATAGACGGCCACGTTGGTCCAGGTCTCGGCGGCAGTGCGGTCAGCAATCTGATCAAACTTCACGACCCAACGGCCGTTCGGAAGCAGCTTGCTTGCGCCGACCACGAGGTCGCCCTTCGCTGTTGCCAGCGTCGAGCCCTCGTCAAGCCGCTCGGTACGGTCGGTGACCAACTGTACGAAGACGTCGCCGCGTAGCCCGTGGGCGCGTCGAACATGACCGACTTCAAGGAAGCCGTCAGGGATGGGGGTGGATCGGGCCATAGTGGCCTCCAGCCTGCTCAGTCGAGGAATTCGATGTCGAGTTCGACATCGTCTTTGCTGGCAGCTGCACGAGTGACGGTGCGGATGCTTGCAGCGGTGCGGCCACGACGGCCAATGACGCGACCGAGGTCGCCGTCGCCGACACGCACATTCAATGCGGGACGGCTGCCCGACTCGTCGACCTCAACGGTGACGGCGTCGGGATCGTCAACGATCGAGCGGACGATGTGCTCGAGAACTGCGACAGCTGTGGGAGCGAGACCGCTCACTTGGCTGCCTACTCGGCTTCGAACTGCTCGGCGGCGCCAGAGACCTTGAGAAGCTTGGCAACGCGCTCGGTCGGCTGTGCGCCTTCCTTCAGCCAGGCAACAGCCCTGTCGTTGTCGAGCGTCAGGCCAGAAGGATCCTGTCGCGGGTCGTAGTGACCCAGGATCTCGATGAACCGACCGTCGCGAGGCGAACGGGAATCAGCCGCCACAATGCGGTACTGCGGTTGCTTCTTCTTGCCAATACGTGTGAGCCGCAGCTTGACTGCCATCTTTGATCGTCACTCCAGAGTACGTGTTCGAGAAATTGAGAACGACGAAAGACTAACGGCGCCAGGGCGCCTTCCCACGCGGGACAACGATCACATCCACCATCTGGCCGACTGAGTCAGCGGGGGAAGTTGGGGATACCGGGCATCCCGGGGGTGCCGGGGAGCCCAGGGATATCGAAACCACCGGCTGCTGGATCGAAACCGAGCGGCAGACCTTTGGGCATCTTCTGACCGCCCTTGCCCTTCTTGCCCTTCTTCCCCTTGCCGGGTCTGCCGACCATGCCCATCTTCTTCATCATCTTCTGCATCTCACCGAACTGCTTGACCAGCCGATTGACGTCGGCCACGGTGGTCCCGGAGCCCGCAGCAATGCGCGCACGACGAGTGCCCTGGATGATCGTCGGGAAGGTGCGCTCTTCGGGTGTCATCGATGTGATGATTGCTTCGATCGGCTTCAGATCGTCGTCATCGATCTTGGCGTTCTTCAGCTCCTTCGGCATGCCGGGCATCATGCCCATCAACCCACCGAGCGAGCCCATCTTCTTGAGCGCCTGCATCTGCTCGAGGAAGTCGTCGAGGGTGAATTGCCCCTCCATCAACTTCGTCGCGGCGGCCTGGGCCTGATCTTCGGTGAACGCCTTCTCGGCCTGCTCGATGAGCGTGAGCATGTCGCCCATGCCCAAGATTCGGCTCGCCATGCGGTCGGGGTGGAACTGCTCGAACTCGTCGAGCTTCTCCCCCGTCGATGCGAAGGCGATCGGCCGGCCGATGACTTCCTTGACCGACAACGCAGCACCACCGCGCGCGTCGCCGTCCATTTTCGACATGATGACGCCGTCGATTTGGAGTGTGTTGTGGAATGCCTCAGCGGTCTGGACTGCATCCTGACCGGTCATCGCATCGATGACGAGGAACGTGTAGTCAGGCTTGACC
>CAWUXP010000106.1:0-9280 GCA_963926495.1 Candidatus Ilumatobacter herschelensis | reverse complement strand
GCGGGCGCTCCGCTCGATGGTCTTGCCGACAAGCGGGTTGGCATCATTGGCACGGGCGCCACCTCGGTACAGTGCATTCCGCACCTTGCCCGCGCTGCAAAAGAACTGTTTGTCTTCCAACGCACACCATCTTCGATTGACGTCCGCAACAACCATTCGATCGACCCGGAGTGGTTCGACACCCTCGAGCCCGGCTGGCAACAGCGCTGGCTGGTCAACTTCACCACCCTGCAGACCGGTGGCTTTGTCGACGAAGACTTGGTGAAAGATGGATGGACCGACATCAGCAAGCGCATCCGCGACAAGCTGTTCTCTGCTGATCCCCCGGAATTCACACCGGAGGCGATGGAGCGGGCGTACCACGACAGTGACGACGAGAAAATGACCGAAGTCCGCGCCCGCGTCGACCAGGTCGTCAACGACGAGATCACCGCCGAAAAGTTGAAGCCCTGGTACCGCCAACTATGTAAGCGGCCCTGCTTCCACGACGAGTATCTCCTCGCGTACAACGAGCCGGGCACCCACCTGATCGACACCGACGGCAAGGGCGTTGAACGCATCGACGAAACCGGCATCTGGGCCAATGGCGAGCATTTCGAACTCGACTGCCTGATCTACGCATCTGGTTTCGAAGTCGGCACCGAGTACGCCCGCCGCTCGGGCTTCGAAACCGTTGGCCGTGACGGCCTGACGCTGAGCGAATACTGGGCTGACGGCATGTCGTCACTCCACGGCATCCACATGCACGGTTTCCCCAACCTCTTCATGGTGCAGCCGACGCACGGCGCCAACCTGATTTCGAACATCCCCCACAACCTCATCGAGCGCGGTAACACGATCGCCGCAATTGTGCAGCACGCCATCGACATCGATGCCGACCAGGTAGAAGTGACTCCCGAAGCCGAAGCAGCTTGGATGGAACGGCTCATCACCGGTGGTCGGCAATTTGCTGGCAATCCCGACTGCACGCCGGGCTACTACAACAACGAAGGCCAAGTGGCTGGCCCTGGCGACATGGTCAACCGGCTCGGTTTCCCCGAAGGCCCGACCGCCTATTTCGAGTACATCGCCGAGTGGCGCACGTCAGGCGAGTTTGGCGGCCTCGATTTCCGCTCCTGAGAGAGCACCCAGTCGGGCAGCGGGTATCCGCGCTCGACGGTGAGTCGCGTGTGAAACTTCTCTCGAGTGAGCACGCCATTCCATCTCCTTCCTGCCCCGAGCGCACTGACCTGGGCCCACGCGCCCGAGTCCGCTCTTGGACCGGTGTGGTCGCCGTGGCCATCGCCGTCCGTCGCCACGCTCAAACGCAGTAACGTGTGGCCGGCGCCGACGGTGTACACGATTACCTGGTGGGCACCGCCCAGCATTATCCACCGCGCACTGGCCGACCCGGTCGGTGACGTCAAGCCGGCCATCTTCGGTCGCCTCCGCCAGCGCTTCTCCGCTGCCTGGCAACGCCTGCGTTCCTGACCACCACACAGAGCAGCCTCGACTGATCAGGCGTGCTGCAGCTCGCGGGCAATAATCGCCTCGTGAGTGTTCGCCAGCGTCTGCACTGATCGTGAAGCAAGCCGGTCGACCACTGCGTAGCCACGGGCGACTGACGGCCCAACGAACACAGCGACCAGCACGGTGCCGAGGCCAGCGGGGCCTCCGAGAACAACCCCGGCAATAATCCAGGTCGCCTCCAACATCGGGCGAACAAGGGACTCTGGGCGCCCGACACGGTCAGAGGCAGCACTAGCCAGCAGCTCCCCCGACCCGGCGCCCAAGCCCGAGACGATGAGCGCCCCAGCACCAATACCGATGCCACCGATGGCAACGAGTTGGACTGCGATCCGCACGATCAGCAATGTCGGCGCCTCGAACATTTCGAGGGCGGCGAGGACCGACTGCAGCGCCGGCCCGATTAGGAAGGGCGACAGCAGCGTGCCGAAGCCCGGCCGCCGACCCAGCGCCCATGCACCAAGGATTAGCGATCCCACGGTTGCCCACACGGCAACGGTCAGCGGGAGGCCGGTACGCACCTGGATCGCACCGATGAACACATCGAGCGGGCCGGGGCCAAGATCGGTCCAGAGCGTCACCGCAACGGACGCCGCAATCAAACAGGAACCCGCAACTAAGAGAAGTAGACGAGTCGAATAGGCGAACACCCGACGGGGCGGGCCCTTGGAGACCACTGCAGCGACGGCACCAGCGCGCGACCAGGCACGACGACGTAGCCGTTGGCCGATCGTGGTGTGCTGGTCGTTACTCACCCAATAAGTATCGGCAGTCCGACGCCTGTACCGGAGGGCAGTTCCGGTGTCGTTCGGCACCGGTGCCGGGGGTCACCATTGCAAACAAAAACGTGCAAGTCTTTCAAAATGACACAGCGAACGATCTTGATCACCGGCGCAGGCTCTGGCTTCGGAAAGGGCGCAGCCATCGAGTTGGCCGCACGGGGACACGCCGTGATCGCCGCAACAGAAACCCGCGAGCAGGCCGATGCGCTCGCCGCCGAACATCCCGAACTCACAACGATGAAGCTCGACGTCACCTCGCCCGACGACATCGCTGCAACGGCCAACCTCGGCGTTGACGTGCTCATCAACAACGCCGGCATGGGCGTGATGGCCCCGATGATCACTGTGCCAATGGCCAAGGTTCGCGCCATCTTCGATGTCAACGTATTCGGCATGGTCGAAATGTGCCAGGCAATCGCCCCAGGCATGATCGAGCGAGGATCGGGCCGCATCATCAACGTGTCGTCGGTTGCGGGCATTCTCGCTTCGCCGCTCACGTCGCCGTATTGCATGACGAAACACGCGGTCGAAGCGTTCACGAAGAGCCTGCGTGGCGAACTCGCACCTCACGGCGTCGACGTCTGCAAGGTCAACCCGGGCCCGTACAACACGGGCTTCAATGACCGCATGGTGGACGGAATTACTGAGCACATCGCTGCTGGCGACGAGGCCACCCACGCCACCAACCAGATGGTCCGCGACATCGTCCTGACCGACCAGCTCGACCCGAACGACGTCGTCCTCGCGCTCGCGAACCTCGCCGAGGCCGACGAGACACCGCTGGAAACGCTGCTCCCCGAAGGCATCGGCGAGCTGCTGACCGCCATGCTCGCAGCCGAAGGCTGACCAATTTTCGCGCTCGCAGTTCTGTGCAAGAGTGAGCCTCAACCCGGCTCAGCCAGCACAACGCTGATCGCTTGCGTGACGTTGGTCAGACCCTGTCGCTGAGATTGCCGTCGCGACACTGGTGATTCGTACACTGCAGGCGTGGCAAATCCCTGGTTCGAGTCCATCGCAGTTGCACAGCAGCGCGCCAAGCGTCGCCTGCCGAAGTCGGTGTACGGCGCATTGATTGCCGGAGCGGAGGCCGGGTTGACCAAAGACGACAATGTCGATGCGTTCAGCGAGCTGGGCCTGCGCCCAATTACTGCAGGCCAATCGGCCGAACGGTCGATGGAAACCGTAGTGATGGGCCAGCACCTGTCGATGCCCGTCATCATCTCGCCGACCGGCGTGCAGGCCGTACATCCCGACGGCGAGGTCGCCGTCGCTCGAGCCGCTGTGGCGCGGGGTATTCCGATGGGGCTGAGCTCGTTCTCGTCGAAGCCGATGGACGAAGTGATGGCCACCGGGGCTGCGACGTTCTTCCAGATCTATTGGGCCGGCGATCGCGACTCGATGGTTGCTCGAATGGAACGCGCCAAGGTCGCTGGTGCTGTCGGCATGATCCTCACCCTCGACTGGTCGTTCGTGCACAGTCGTGACTGGGGTAGCCCGGCCATCCCCGAGGCAATTGACTTGAAGACCATGATCAAGCACGGACCCGAAGCGATCATCAAGCCGCGTTGGCTGTTCGATTGGCTGAAGTCCGGTGGGATCCCGCAGCTCGGTGCCCCGAACTTCCGCGTGTCGTCAAACGATCCTGTGCCCGGCTTCTTCGACGCGTATGGCACCTGGATGGGGACCCCTCCCCCGTCGTGGGCCGACGTCGCCTGGCTTCGAGCGCAGTGGGACGGCCCCTTCATGGTCAAGGGCATCAACCGGGCCGACGAAGCTCGCAAGGCAGTCGACGCCGGCGCATCAGCGATCTCCGTGTCGACACACGGCGGCAACAACCTCGATGGCACCCCCGCACCAATTCGCTGCCTGCCCGAGGTCGTTGCAGCCGTCGGCGACCAGATCGAAGTCGTCATGGACTCCGGCATCCGCCGCGGTTCTGATGTCGTCAAGGCACTGGCGCTCGGCGCCAAGGCCGTGATGATCGGCCGCGCCTACCTGTGGGGCCTCGCCGCCAACGGCCAGGCCGGCGTCGAGAACGTGCTCGATGTGCTGCGCATGGGCATCGACTCGAACCTGATGGGCATGGGTAAGTCGTCGATCAGCGAACTGTCGCCTGACGACCTCGTCATCCCTGACGGCTTCTCGCCGCCTGTCCGCGACTGATACCTCAACAGCGCAACTGCGCGACACTGTCGGCATGGCTTCGGTAACGATCGCTGGCGGTGGAATCGGTGGGCTCGTCGCGGCGATGTGCTTGCACGACGCCGGCCACGAGGTCGACGTATTCGAGTCGGTTCTCGAGCCGGCTGAATTGGGTGTCGGGATCAACGTGCTGCCGCACTCGGTACGCGTGCTCGACGGCCTCGGGCTCCTGCCAGCTCTCGACGCCGCTGGGGTCCGAACCGAGGCGCTGGCCTTCTTGTCTCGCGATGGGATCCGGATATGGGAAGAACCGCGAGGTCTCGCCGCCGGCAACCCGTGGCCGCAGTTCTCGATCCATCGCGGCAAGTTGCAGATGCTGTTGTGGCAGGCCGCGCTCGATCGGCTCGGGCCCGAACGATTTCACACGGGGATGCGCCTCATATCGTTCAAGCAGGGTGACACCCAGCCCAACGACTTGGTCACGGCGACTTTCCAGAACCGTTGGTCAGACATCGACATCGAGGTGGCAAGCGAGGTATTGGTCGGCGCCGACGGCATCCACTCTGTTGTCCGTCAGCAGCTCCATCCCGATCAGGGTCTCCCTCATCCGTCGGGCCTCGTACTGTGGCGCGGGGCCGTGCGCGCACCAGCTTTTCTTGGCGGTCGCACCATGTTCATGGCCGGCGATGACGGACAGAAAGCGGTGGTCTACCCGATCAGCGGCCCTGACGACGATGGCATGGCGCTGATCAACTGGGTGGCTGAGCGGCCGATGGACGTCGACATGGCGACCGTCAGCTGGAATCGTCAGGTCGACCCGGCCTGGGTTGCTGAGAGCTTCACCGACTGGGACTATGGCTGGCTCGATGTTGGCGCACTGATTGCATCAACTAAGGCGGCCTACGAGTTCCCTATGGTCGACCGCCATCCCGTCGATCGTTGGTCATTCGGGCGGGTCACGCTCCTTGGCGACGCGGCGCACCCAATGCGTCCGAACGGCAGCAACGGATCGAGCCAGGCCATCCTCGACGGCGAAGCCCTCGCCGCTGCGCTGACCGACGCTGACAATGTTCCCACGGCCCTCACGGCCTACGAGGCGGCGCGTCTCGAGCCCACCGCGAAGCTCACCCTGGCCAACCGGCAGGCCGGACCGGAACGCGTGATGCAATGGGTGGCTGAGCGCTGCGCTGGGGCGTGCGCCAATGGGCACACCTGCGTCGACACCGCTGTGCTCGAACGCGAAGCCAACGCCTACAAGCAACTCGCTGGCTTCGACCTCGCCACCCTGCAGGCAATGGCCGAACCTGACTGAGCGAGGACAAGGGCGAGCAGAGGCCCCGCCCCGAAAGCGCAGCGATTTCGGCAAAGCCGAAGCACCGATTGCAGCGACGCAGTCGATGTTGACGACGCAGTCGCCGCTCCTCGTCAGAGGAGCACAATCGTCATGGACTGGCTGGCTGTGCCCAGCAATTGGCCCGACTCGCTCCACATCAGGCAACTGCTGTTGGCGAAGCCGTTCCCGACGAACTCGACCTGGTTGTCGCAGAGCACCCATTCGGTGTCGGCGGGAGCTGTGTCGGCGTACCGGATTGTGTTGTCGAGGCTCGACAGATTCGTGACCCGCCCCATGGCATTGCCGACGACCGACGGCGCGTAGTCGGCAATGATCGCGAGCGACGCGGCATCGACGCGAACGCCAGGCATCCGCACCCAGACAAGCGAACGATTGTCGCCGGTCGCCTCGCCGACGCCGGAGAAGCCGAACATCCCGCGCGCCATCTTCACCTCGACATGGTCATGGAGCGACGGGTAGCCGAAGTGTCGTTCGGGGTCCACCGAGTCGCCAGGCGACAGGCAGTCAGGCATCGTGTCCCACACACCGCGCAGCTTCTCCGGCCGCTCCCCCACAGCGCCAAGCACATTGACGATTTCGTTGCCCTCGGACGTGGCCCGCAGCCGGCATTGGGTGACAGTCCGGCCGACGGCTGGCGTGGCGACGTCGACGTGCATCTCCGATGGGTTGTAGAGCGTGGCGATGTACTGCGCCGTGGCCCAGACCGCTGGCTTGCCGGTATGAGCTTCCATCGCGGCGACGCCGGCCGCGAGGCCAACACCGCCGAACAGTGAGCCGCGCCCTCCGCCAACTGCTCGCTCGGTGATCGGGACGCGGTATCCACCAGCCCCCTCGCCCGACTCGGTCATCCCCAGGAACTCAAATGTCGACTGTCCGCTCACGCCTCGGGAAGCTACTGGCCCATCCCGCATCCCATCCCATCCCGCATCGCATCCCGCCAGCCCCCCAGCCCATCCCGCCAAACGGGACGACTCGCCCCGACGGCACACCCGAGGCCATGCTGGCATCGATGAACGTTGCTGACGCCGTGCGCGATGCCGACCTCCGGGTGTTAACCATGTGTCTGTTCCAGATCACCGGCGACCAGAAGTGGCTGGAAGCCCCGTATCTGCCGCGCCGCGACGTCCGACTCATCGCACCGGAGGACGCCGGCTTCCGCGACGACATCGCCGACGAAATCCGTGCCGCAGCCGTCGATGCCATCGATCTCAAGCCAGCCATTGCGGACCCCGGTGACGAGCTAATGGTCGAGATGATGAGCGTGTGCCTCGGGGAACCGATCCCGGCGGAGTACGCACCGATGATGCGCGAAGAGATGGGGTTCCTCTCACGCGACGTCGAGTGGCCTGCCGAGGCTGAACGGCCCTCTGTGCTGGTCGTGGGCGCCGGAGCAAGCGGCATCATCATGGGTGTTCGCCTCGACCGGCTCGGCATCGATTACGACATCGTCGAGCGCAGCACGAGTGTCGGTGGGGTCTGGCGCGACAACGTGTACCCGGGTGCCGGCGTCGACACCCCGAACCACGCCTACTCATTCTCGTTCGCGAAGCCCAACCGGTGGTCTCGTTACTTCTCACCGCGTGCCGACCTCATGGCCTACCTCCAGCGCAATGCCGACGAGTTCGGGGTCACACCGAAGGTGCAGTTCGAGACCGAGGTGCTTGGTGCACGGTGGAGCGACGATGCCGGCGAGTGGGCTGTCGACCTCCAAACACCCACGGGCCCCGTGACACGGCAGTACCGGGTACTGATCAGCGCGATTGGCCAGCTCAACGTTCCCAAGCCTCCACCGTTGCCAGGCACAGAGAACTTCGACGGCCCGATATTCCACTCATCGCGCTGGCCCGCCGGTCTCGACGTGACCGGCAAGCGAGTTGCCGTGATTGGCACCGGCGCTTCGTCGATGCAGATCGTCCCAGCAATCGCCGATCAAGTCGCCGAGCTCACCGTGTACCAGCGCACAGCGCAGTGGGCACGGTCGATCCCGCGCTATCACGACCCGATCCCTGACGGCTCGCAGTGGCTGTTCGAGCACCTGCCGTTCTACGGGTCGTGGTTCCGTTTCGTGATGCTCTGGCGCTACGGCGACGGCCTTCTGCCACTGCTGCAGCGCGACCCCGAATGGAAGCTGCCGCATTCGATCAACCACGCCAACGAGCGCCACAGGCAGGAGATGGAAGAGCACCTGCGATCTGAACTCGACGGGCGACCCGACCTGATCGACAAGTGCCTACCCACCTACCCGCCCTACGGCAAACGGATTCTGCTCGACAACGGGTGGTTCGCGGCGGTCCGCAAACCGAATATCGAGCTCGTCGTCGAGGCGGTCGATCACGTCGACGCGTCGGGCGTTGTGGCCGACGGCGAGCACCGCGAGCACGACATCGTGATCATGGCCAACGGCTTTGAGGTGTTCCAGTCGGCGAGTCGACTCGGTCTGAGCGGCCGCGACGGTGTCAATCTCGCCGACTTGTGGGCGAACGACGATCCGTACGCCTACCTCGGCGTCACCGTGGCCGATTTCCCGAACTTCTTCATAATGCAAGGCCCCACCACGGGCCTCGGCCACGGCGGGAGCGCTATTTTCCAGGCCGAGTGCCATGCCCGACACATCACCGCCTGCCTGGCCGAAGTCGCCAAAGCCGGCGGCACCTCGATCGAGGTGCACCCCGAGCCGATGTTCGAGTACAACGACGCATTCGATGCTGCGCACGAGCTGCTGATCTGGAGCACTCCGGGCCTTCGAAACTGGTATCGAAACGATGCTGGCCGCGTCGTAGTCATCATGCCGTGGCGCCTCGTCGACTATTGGCAGATGACCCACGACCCAGACCTCGACCACTTCGCGATCCGCTAGGACGACATGGTGCCACGCACCATGGTCATCCGCAGACGCACGACCATGGTTTACCATTCGTCCGGACGACCTGGTGCCTGGCACCATGTCGTCTTATGACGATGACGTTCCAAGAGGCCTGTGCGGCCGTCTGTGCACCCGGTTCGATGTTCGAGATCCAGGAGACCGAGGTGCTGGGCCGAACCAGCAAGGTCTTCGCCGGCACGCCGCCCAACATCCGGGCGCTGTTCGCACTCGCTGCACTGCGCACCGACGAGTTCATCATCTTCGAAAGCGAACGCTGGACGATGCCGCGAGTCCTCGAGATGGCCGGCCAAATCGGCCATCTTCTCGTCAACGATCTCGGAGTCACGAAGGGCGACCGCGTCGCGATTGCGATGCGCAACTACCCGGAGTGGATTGCTGCGTTCGCCGCGATCACCTCCGTCGGGGCAGTCGTCGTCCCGATGAACGCCTGGTGGGTCACCGACGAACTGGTCTTTGCAATCGAAGACTCCGGTTCCAAGGTCGTCATCGCCGACGCTGAACGGCTGCAGCGCATGCAAGACGCAGCACCGGGAGCGATCAACGCCAAGATCGTCGTGGCCCGGGCCACTGGCGAACTCCCAGAAGGCGTGTTGAACCTCGACGAGGCGTTGA
>CAWUXP010000105.1:0-3683 GCA_963926495.1 Candidatus Ilumatobacter herschelensis | reverse complement strand
CTCGCGACCGCTGCGCGTCTCGATGGCGCACTGCGCGACGTCGGTTTCCTGACCGTCGTCGGTCACGGCGTCAGCACCGAAGTACGCCAAGCGTTCTTCGACATGATCCGCCGCTTCTTCGGCCAGCCTGAAGAGAAGAAGCAAGAGATTGCTATCGCCAATAGCCCATATCACCGGGGCTACGGCGGCTTTGCTGCAGAAACGCTCGAAGGCGCGATCGGAGCGCAAGACGAAGACACGGTCGGCGCATTCCTCGCGGGCGACATGAAGGAGACGCTCGACTTCGCGGTCGACCACGCGCTCGATCACCCGGAAGTGGTCGCCGGCACTCCCCTCCACGGGCCCAACCAGTATCCCGATATGCCGGGCTTCCGTGAGGTGTGGGAAACGTACCGCGCTGCGGTCACCGAAGCAGCGGCTCGCATGCAGCGGGCGCTTGCCATTGCGCTCGGGCTCGACGCTGAGTTCTTCATCAGTCAGCCCGGCGAAACGATGTACCACCTCCGGATGATCCACTATCCGCCGATGGACCGGCTCACGCCCGAACCGGGCCAGATGGGCTGTGGCGCACACACCGACTACGGCACGCTGACCGTGCTGGCTGACGACGGCATTGGTGGGCTGCAAGTACGCCAGCGCAACGGGGAATGGACCGACGTCACGGTGCCCGACGGGCATCTCGTCGTGAACCTCGGTGACCTCATGGCCATCTGGACCAACGGTCGATGGGTGTCCAACCCGCATCGCGTCGTCAACCCGCCGAATCAGGATCGCTACTCGTCGCCGTTGTTCGTGACGCCGCCGTACCACCTGCGTATCGAAGCCCTCGAGAGCTGCCTTGCCGACGGTGAACAGCCGACCCACGAACCACTGATTTCCGGCGAGTACCTCGTTGGGCGCTTCGACGGGACGCACAGCTACCGCAACGAAATGCTCGAACAGCACAACTCGGCGGCGCAACCGTCGCAGTGAACCTGATCGCCTTGGAAACGACCGGTGTTCCACGGGTCGACAAGTGCTTGCTTGGTCGCTGAACTCAGTCGCCGTGGGCTTCGTCAACTCGCGCCAGCAGTTGATCGCGAATGCTGACCCCCGGTTCACGAGCCTTGTCGCCAGAAGCGCGCCATCCGAGCCGGCTTGAGTACAGCAACGGTGGGTCTTTTAAACGGCCGGGTGACACTTCGACGACACGCGCAAACAGCAGCTCGTGGTCTTCCATCGTGACCTGCTGGAACGTTTCGCACCGCAACCATGCGATCGAGTTTGGAACGACCGGTGGTCCGCCGGGGAGGCCCGGCCACTCCTCCAAAAACTCCGGAGCGACATATTCGAATCGGCGCCCGGGGTAGCTGAAGTATTGGCCCTCGACGATTTGATCGGCGGCCAGCAGGCTTGCGGAAAACTGACCAGACTCAATCATCAGCGGATAGGTGTCGTGCTTCGGCGAGACGCTCGCCATCACGATCGGTTCCTCAAAACTGACCTGACTCAACCAGTGGCTGGTGTAGGCCCGTTGTACGCCGTCGTGAGTTGCTCCGATCACCTGCACCGCCTTCATCATCTGGCCGAGGCACTGCTTGATGTCGCGATCGATCACGTGAACTCCTGTTTCGCCGGTGTCGACGACAATGACGACGCCGGCGAGGTGTCAGTTGAAGATGGCATTGGCGCTGTCGAACTCGTCAGCTTCGAGCACTGCAAGCTCGGGTACCTGCGACCGAAGCTGCATCACGATGGCAAATCGAACCTCGTCAGACCGACGAGCAAACACCGCCTTGAGGTTGTTCAGCATCCGGATAACGATGGCCCGGTTCGGTGTCGGGTCGAGGTGCGACTCGCTCCAGGGAGCCTGGCCGCGAGTAATCGTCTCGAAGAGTTCCCGGGCCTGCCGGCGATTGAGCTGGCGGCCACCGTCAAACGGATCGAAGAAGACGCCGTCGTTGTCCGCCGCCTTGACCAGGAAGTGAGCAGGCATACCGACACCTTGCAGTTGCACGCCGAGACGACGGCCGACTTCGATCATCAGGATCGACAGGCTGATGGGGATGCCCGTACGCGTGGCGATGACGCGGTCGATGCATGAGTTGCGCCAGTCGTAGTAGGCCTCGCGGTTGCCAGTAAAGCCAAGTTCGCCGAAGAGGTACCGGCTGATGCCTTCCGGTGTTGGCGTCTGGCATTCGGCTGCGAGCAGGTCGAGCGCGCCAAGCCATTCGATCTCGTCGAGACCCGGCTGCAGGACCGCCGACATGATTAGTGACACTTCGTCGAGGTCGAGCGAGTCGCTGTCGCTTGCCATCAGCTTCGCGAAGCGCGCAGAGTTCATGCTGAAACGGTATCGGCGACTACGTTCCGCATCATGATCCCAGGCGCACATCTCGCAACACACGGTGACAAGCCCGCACTCATCATGGGTGGTTCCGGTTTTACCCAGACCTTTTCCGAACTCGATGCTGCCGCTAACCGGCTGAGTCGTCTCCTTCGGGCCGCAGGCCTCAATCCCGGCGACCACATCGCAATCTGCATGGAGAACCACGACCGCTATTTGGAGGTCATCTGGGGCTGTCACTACGCCGGCCTCGTCTACACGGCGACGTCGTCACGCCTCCAAAGTGCCGAACTTGAGTACATCATCAACGACTGTGGTGCTCGGGCGTACATCACCTCGAAGTACAAGGCCGACCAGGCTGCCGACATGATCGACAAGATGCCGAACGTCGAGCTGCGGCTGATGCTCGACGGTGCCATCGATGGCTATGAGGCCTACGAATCGGCAGTCGACGCCCAGTCGCCTGAGCCCCTCGACGAGGCTCGAATTGCCGGTATGGACATGCTCTATTCCTCGGGCACAACCGGCATGCCGAAGGGCATCACACGGGCATTCCCGAACGAGCCGCTCGAGACCTGGAATAACGGCGTCACCATGCTGTGTCAGATGCTGTTCGCCGTCGACGACACGAAGCGCTACCTGTCGCCAGCGCCGTTTTACCATGCCGCTCCGTTGCGCTTCTGTATGTCGATGCACGCACTTGGGGCAACTATCGTTGCCATGGAGAACTTCGACGCGGAGCGCTACCTGCAGCTCGTTGAGCAGTACGACATCACACATAGCCAGGTCGTGCCGACCATGTTCGTGCGGATGCTGAAGCTTGATGCGCTCGTCCGCTCCAAGTACGACGTGTCGTCGCTCGAATATGTGATCCATGCTGCGGCGCCGTGCCCAGCGCCTACCAAGAAGTCGATGATCGAGTGGTTCGGACCCGTGATCCACGAGTACTACGCCGGCTCCGAAGGAAACGGGTTCGTCTACTGCAACAGCGAATCGTGGCTTGCTCACGAGGGCACAGTGGGCCAGGCCATCACCGGCATCCTGCACGTCTGCGACGACAATTTCGAAGAGGTTCCGCAGGGCCAGCCGGGCACTATCTTCTTCGAAGGCGGCGCCGAGTTCGAATACCACAACGACGCGGAGAAGACGCAGGGATCTCGGCATCCGAAGGGCTGGAGCACGCTCGGCGACGTCGGCTACCTCGACGCGGACAACTTCCTTTACCTCACCGACCGCAAGGCGTACATGATCATCTCCGGTGGTGTGAATATCTACCCGCAGGAGGCCGAGAACATTTTGGTCACCCACGACAAGGTGATCGACGTGGCCGTGTTCGGCGTACCCAACGAGGACTTCG
>CAWUXP010000104.1:0-6906 GCA_963926495.1 Candidatus Ilumatobacter herschelensis | reverse complement strand
GTGTCGATCGTGCCGCGATGAACGGCATCGCGAAGTTCCTCCGGTGTCACCTTGCAGTCCCCATTTCTGTCGGTGATCAATCACATTGGCACATCCAGCACATTGGCACATCTGGCAGCGCAAGCGCTCAGAAACCGGTTGGCCTCGCTCAGGGCGGCGTCGCTCAGACCTGCAGTGCAGCAATCGCTGGGTGGTGGCAGGCAACCCAGTGGCCGGGCTCGTGTTCAACCAGTTCGGGTTCGGTGCTGGTACACACATCGGTCGCGTACGGACAGCGGGTGCGGAAACGACAACCTGATGGTGGGTCGAGTGGCGAGGGCAACTCGCCGCTGATCAGCTCGCTTGCTGGCGGCAGGTTGAGATTGTTGCCGGGGATCGACGCAAGCAGCGCCCGGCTATACGGGTGCGTCGGGCGGCTGAACAGGTCGGCGGTTTCGGCGATTTCGCACACTTTGCCGAGATACATCACCAGCACCCGGTCAGAGATGTTCTTCACGACGGCGAGGTCGTGGCTGATGAACAGCATCGTCAGTCCGAACTGCCGTTTCAGCCCTTCGAGCAGGTTGAGAATCTGCGCTTGCACCGACACGTCGAGCGCCGAAACCGGCTCGTCGAGAATCAACACGTCAGGCTCCATCACCAGGGCGCGGGCGATGTTGATTCGCTGGCACTGGCCACCGGAGAACTCATGCGGCCTGCGATCGACAATGCCCTCGTCGCCCAGCCCGACCGACTCCATGACCTCGGCGACCCATGCGTCGACGTCGCCCTCGCGGGTCGGACCCCAGATGTCGATGCCCTCCCGGACGATGTCGCGGACACGCCGGCTCGGATTGAGTGACGACACGGGGTCTTGGAAGATCATCTGCATCGCCTTGCGCGCCTGTCGCAGCGTCTCGCCGCGCTCGGCTGCGAGGTCGACACCGTTCAATCGAATGCTCCCGCTGGTGACCGATTCGAGCTGCATAATTGCCCGACCCGTCGTGGTCTTACCGCAGCCCGACTCGCCGACGATCCCCAGGGTTTCGCCCTTGTCGAGATCGAAGCTCACGCCAGAAACGGCATGCACGACCTGCTTCTTGCGCGCGGGAAACTCGACGACGAGCTCGGTCACGCTGAGCACGACGTCGTTGCGGAGATGTGCTGTACCGGTGCCGGCCATCAGGCGGCCCCTTCCGCATCGTTGCCAGCAGGGAAGTGGCAGCGGAACCAGTGCTCGCGGCCTTCGTCAGTCGTCGGCGGCGTCGTGTTGCAAATGTCTTGAGCAGCCGGGCAGCGTGCTGCAAACCGGCAGCCACGTGGCGGTGAGATCAGCGACGGGGGGGTGCCCTCGATCGTGGTGAGCTCGGAGTGGCTCGGCAGGTCGAGGTCGGGCATCGATTGGATCAGCGCCACGGTGTAGCGGTGGCGAGGGTTGCTGAAGATCTGCTCGGTTGGCCCGGACTCGATGACTTCACCGCCGTACACGATGGCGACGCGATCGGTGAATCCCTTGACGACCGCCAAGTCGTGAGTGACGAGCACCATGGCCATTTTCCGATCGCGCTGAAGGTCAGAGAGGAGCCGCAGAATTTGGTCTTGGACGGTGACGTCGAGCGCAGTGGTCGGCTCGTCGGCAAGCAGGAGTGCCGGCTCGTTAGCCAACGCCATCGCGATGGTCACGCGTTGACGCATGCCGCCAGACAGCTGGTGCGGGTACTCGCGAAGGCGCCGTCTCGGCGCTGGGATCCCGACCTGCTGCATCAGTTCGAGAGCCCGAGCTCGCGCCTCGGACTTGGACATGGCGGTGTGCACCAGCATTGGCTCGGTGATCTGGTGTTCGATCAGCCGGACCGGGTTGAGTGCAGTGAGCGGATTCTGCGACACCATGCCGATCTGCGTCCCGAGGGTCCGTTTGATGTCGGCCGGTTCTGCTCGCAACATGTCGACGCCGGCGACTTCAACGGTGCCGGTCCGGGTGACGTCGGCCAGAGCAAACGCACCGACGATCGACCGGAGAATCATTGTTTTGCCCGACCCAGACTCGCCCACCACGCCGAGCGCTTCGCCTGCCTTCAAGGACAGCGAGACCCCGTCAACGGCGTGCACATCACCGTTTGGTGTGTGGAGCGCGGTGAACAGGTCGTCGATGTAGAGCACCTCATCGCCGCCTCCGGTGTTAGCCATAGGGCCGACGCGCAGGCGACGCTGCGTCGCGACCTCACGTGGCGAGTAGAGCGCTCGCATCGAGTCACCGACGAGGTTGAAGGCCAGGATCGTGAGGAACATCACGGTGGCGGGAAAGAGCGCAACGTGAGCATGCTTGTCGATGTCACCAGCCCCGTCGGCGATCAACTTGCCCCAGGTGATCTGGTCGAGCGACAGGCCGATGAAGGCGAGCCCGCCCTCGGCGACGATGACTAACGCGAAGCCAATGAACGCAAACGACAGCACGGGAAGTGCGATGTTGGGGGCGAGCTCGCGCAGGATAATTCGTCGTTTGGTGGCCCCCATTGCTTCCGCCGCGTCGACGAAGTCGCGTTCTGACAGAGCGAACGACGCACCCCGCACAATGCGTGCGTAGCCGGGAACACTCGTCAGCGAGAACAGGACGATGAACACGAACATCGAGTTGCCAAACGTGGCCCGAACAGCGATGAGGAGGACCAAGCCGGGGAACGCCAACGCGATGTCGATCAGGATGGTCGTGACCGTGTCGACCTTGCCGCGGAGGTACCCCGACGTGACACCGACCGCGCTCCCGAGGATCCCGCCGATGATGGTGACGGTGAGGCCGAGGATCAGCGCTGGTCGCGCACCCTGGACGACCCGGGCAAATATGTCGCGGCCTTGGCCGTCGCCGCCGAAAAACGCGTTCCAACCGGGGTTTTCGAACTTGGCGACTTCGCGTGTCCGAATGCCGAGTTCATTTGGGTCGCGGATCGGCAGGATGTCGCGGAACAGGGCGAGGAATACGAGCGTGAAGATCCACCCTGCCGACAGCCAGAAGGTGAGGCCGAGCCAACGTTTTTGGCCGGGGCTGCCGTGTTCGATGGCGGCAACTGCTTCGGCCTCGGTTTTGAGTCCGGTGGGTCCCGGTTCAACGAGCGGCATGGCGAATCCGTGGATCGAGAATCGAATACAGCACGTCGACGAGGAAGTTCATCATCACGTAGGCGACGGTCAGGATGGCAACCACCGCGGCCACGACGTTGAAATCTTCGAGTATCACCGACTGGATGACGAGTCGACCCATGCCGTTGATCGCGAACAGGACCTCGATGATGAATGCCCCGCCGATGAGGCCAGCAATGTTGAGGCCGACGGCGGTTGTGAAGTTGAGCGACGATGGCCGCAGTACGTGGCGCCACATGATGCGTCGTTCACTCAAGCCGCGTGCCTGGGCGAGCATCACGTAGTCCTCTTGCAGAGTTTCGATCAGGTCGCTGCGGAGTAGGCGGAGATAGACGGCCACCAGGTTCAGCGCCAACGTGAGCGACGGCAGGAACATCTGCCGCAGGTTGTCGAGCGGATCATCGTTGAGTCCGGGCAAGTTGTCGACGATGGTTGGAAACCACCCGAGCTTCACGCCGAAGATGAACGACATGTAGATCCCCAGCACGAACGCCGGTAAGGCGAGGAGGCCGAATGCGGTGGACGACGATGCCTTGTCGATGAAGCTGCCAGGACGGCGGGCCGACGCGAGTGCCAGGGGTACCGCTATCCCGATCGCCATGATTTCGGCGAGCACCATCAGCTCCAACGTCTTGGGCAGCGACTCACGAATGAGGTCCCAGCTGCTGAACCCGCGCGTCACGATGGAGTCACCGAAGTCGAACCTGACCGCATTGCCGAGCCAGCGCAGGTACCGCTCGATGAGCGACCCGTTCAACCCGAGTTCGGCACGGATGCCTTCGATCACCTCGGGTGTGGCGTTCAACCCAGCGAACCGTTCAGCCGGGTCACCCGGTGCCTGGTCGAGCAGGAAGAACGTCACGAAGGTGACGACGAAGAAGACGAAGACCAGCCGCCCAAGGCGCTGGACGAAGATCAGCATGTTGCGGCCCGCTGGTTCAGGTCACTGCTCGATCCACACGCTCGGCCAGGCAAAGAAGCTGCCGTTGGTCATCGGCAAGGACGCCGCACCGTCGGGCAAGACGCCTGGCGTGCCGATGCCGTGGAGTTCGGGCAGCGTGACAGCGGCCTCGACACCATTGAGGTGATCGACCCAGATCATCGGCACTTCGTCGCCGAGCGCCTGCAGGAACTGTGCGTACCCGGCCTTGCGAGTGGCTTCGTCGACGTTCTGCCGACCGGCGTCGAGGCCGGCGTCGATGTCAGCGCTGACCAGGTTGGACCAGTTGAGGAAGCCGCCGCTCGAGTGGAAGAACACATAGTCGCCATCGGGGTCGGATGCGCCGAACTGGAACCATGAGAAGGCTTGGAAGTCGTCTTGGATCGCGGTCAACGCTGACTGGCCCTGGCCGATCTCCTTGATTTTGCCGTCGATACCGACGTCGGCAAGGAACGACATCATCACTTCGGCGACTTCGATCACTGATGCGTTCGGCTCGATCGACAGCTCGAATTCGATTGGGCCGACCTCAGCTTCGTACTCGTCGACGAGCGCTTGCGCTGCTGCCGGGTCGAACTGCGGATAGTTGTTTTCGGTGTACCAGCGGTCAGACGGGTTCAACGGCCCATTCGCCGCAACGGTGAGCCCCGACCGGAACGTGTCGATAATGAACTGCTTATCGATCGCGTGGGCCATCGCCTGGCGGACGCGGAGGTCGTTGAACGGCGCGGCAGTCGTGTTGAGGAGCCACAGGTACTCGTTCGCGCCGGCGGTGCCAATCCACACGTCGGTCTCATCGTCGGCGAGAAAGTCGACGATGTCTTCATTACCGGGGCTGACGTAGCCCTGTACGTCGCCAGCTTCGAAGGCCTGACGCTTGACGGTCCCGTCGATGAGGAACTTGAAGTTGATCGCATCGAGATAGGGCAAGCCCTCGTCGGCACGCCAGTAGTTCGGGTTACGCACGACGCGTGCGCCGTCGCCAGGTGTCCAGCTTTCGAGCATGAATGGGCCGGTACCAGTGAATGTCTCGTTTGTGCCGATCGTCGCCGGTGACACCATCCAGCCGGGCTGACCAACGAGGACGTGCGGGAACGCGGCCCACGGAACATTCATGTCGATCTGCACGGAGAGTTCGTCGACTGCACTGATCGAATCGACCGCGCCGAGGGCGAACCCAACGATCGGGCTGTCTCTAAACGCCTGCAGGTTGGCGCGGACTGCCTCGCCGTCGACCGGTTCGCCGTCGTGGAACAGCAGGCCGGGACGCATGGTGATGGTCCACGATGTGAAGTCGTCGTTTGCGATGATGCTCTCGGCGAGGTTCGGCTGCCAGTCGGCGTTGATGTCGAGTCCGGCGAGCGAGTCGTTGAGTGCGGTGATCACGCGGATTGACCCGGGCGCAACTGCGCCGGTCGTGTCGAATCCGGTGCCGTCGTTGGTGAGCCCGAAGGTGATCTCACCACCTGCGACTGGTTTGAGCGATGCCAGGTCGACGTTGCCCTCGCCCTCGCTGGTCAGCTGATCTTCGTCTTCGAGTGGCGCAGGTTCATCGGGCTCGGTTGCCGCCGGCTCGCCGTCTGCGGTGTCTGCGGGCTCAGCGTCGGTTGCGGTCGCCGGAGGTTCCGTCGCAGCAGGTGTGTCTGCGGAGTCGCTACTGCTGCATGCAGCAGCAAGCAGTGCCCCAGACACCAAGATCGTCAGCGTGCGGCGTCGTGTACTTATCAACATCGTTCCCCCAGGAAGTCGTTTTGTACGTGTGTCGAGAGTTATAACAGAACGACGCCCTGCAGGACGTGCCGAACGTCACGTCGGCCATGATCGACAAGATCGACTGACACATCCCGCTGAGCTGAGTTGATGGACCCTTCCCGGGCGCGGCGTACGCTGGGGGGATGATCAACGACGATCTGCGTGTGGTGATGATTGTCATCGACGCTTTGCCGCATCGACACGTCAGTGCCGCGCTTACGCCGAACATCTGGCGGCAGGCCGCCGAGGGTGGCCGCGCCCCAGAGGGTGGGCTGTCATTGCCAATGTCGGTCACCTACGCCAATCATGCGGCGTTCATGACAGGCGTCGACCCCAGTGAGACGGGGGTCTACGGCAACCACACCTGGATCGACGGCGAGGGATGGGTGTCGTCGCCGAAAGCCGGCCCACGTGCCCCGACGCTGTTCGACCGTGTCGCAGCGGCTGGCGGGCGATCGGTGACGGTTGTCGGTGACCACAAATTGATCGCTCAGATGGGCGGCGATCGTGCCGACGAAGTGTGGCCGCCAGGTGGATGGATACCGGACGGCACCGAGCGCTGCGAGTTTGGGTATCCGGCTGATGCAGCGGTGGTTGCAGCCGTGCAAGGTGTCGACCTCACCGCCGACTTGGTCGTGCTGCATCTCAATCAACCCGACACGACATCGCACCTCTACGGGCCGGACTCGCCGCAGGCAATTGCGCAATATGGTGCGACCGACGGCGCGTACGGTGAACTGATCGATGCGCTCGCCGACGGGTGGAACCACACCGTCGTCATCACCCTGTCCGATCATGACCAGGAGGCCATTGCCGACCAGACATCGGTCGCGCTGGCCGAAGCCCTGTCTGGGTTCGCCGATCTGCACGTGGCCACCGACGGAACAGGCGCATTGATCCACGGAAACGTCGGTCCAGACGCCCTCGCCGCTATCGAGGCCGTTGCCGGAATCGAGTCGGCCGAGCGGTTGAGCGCTGACGTCTGGATGGCATGGACCGAACCGGGGCGGATGTTCGATGCGGCGCCGATCCCACTCGGCGGACAACACGGCAGTCCCCGTTGCCGGACGCAGCTCGCCATCGTGTCCGGCGGTGCACCC
>CAWUXP010000103.1:0-6703 GCA_963926495.1 Candidatus Ilumatobacter herschelensis | reverse complement strand
GCCGTAGACGATGATCGTGATGATCACTGCGACGACCACGAGGATGATGGCGCGCTGGACGATCGGTTCGTCGATGACTTCCTTCAGCGAGATGACCATGATCTCGGCCGACAGGATCAGGTCGGTACGGACGGCGCCCTTGACGGTTTCTTCTTCGGCCTCGGGGCCCTTCATCACCGCAGGGAGGTCGTGGCTGTCGTCGTTTTTGAGCCGGTGGTAGATCTTCTCCGCGCCTTCGAAGCAGAGATAGGTACCGCCGAGCATCAGGATGACTTCGACGAGTGTCGGAGCGATCGCGCTGAGGACCAATGCGATCGGCAGGATCAGCAGCAGCTTGTTGCGCAACGAGCCAACGGCGATGCGTTTGATGATCGGTAGCTCACGTTCGGCGGCGAGCCCGCGGACGTAGGCCGGGGTCACTGCGGTGTCGTCGACCACCACACCAGCAGCTTTCGCGCTGGCGCGTGCAGCTGCGGCGCTCACGTCGTCGATTGACGCAGCGGCGAGTTTCGCGAGCGCCGCGATGTCATCAAGTAATCCGGCAAGTCCGCCAGCCATGTCGTCTCCAAATCTTTCTGTCAGGTGGGAGGTTGGTGAGCCCGTGAGCGGGTGCGGGGGGGGGTGACGCGGACCTGGACGGAGAGGGGTATTGACCGATCAGGAACAGTCGCCGATCGTACTTCGTGCTCTTCGCCACAACGTCGTTGCTCTCACCCGGACGCAGTCGATGGACGAGGGCCAGGAATGGCCACACATCTCAGCCGTCAGCCGTCAGCCATCGTGGCGAACGGCTGACATCTCTTTACCGAACCTTGTGGCTTCGCGAGGAGTGCTCGAACAGATGACTGGCATGGTGGTGGGTATGAAAGCAACAATCCCCAGTCGACGACCCGTCCTCGCTCTTTCGCTTGCAGCCACACTCGCGTTCGCCGCCTGCGGCTCGGACGAACCTGCCGCCACTGAAGTCGCCGACACTGAAGTGGCCGACACGAAAGTTGTGCGTACGGAGGCGCCCGCAGTGACGACCGGCGACCCCGATGCCGATTACACCGGCTCGTATGCGCTGGCTGACGAAGAGTTCGCCACGATGACGACGGTGACCGTCGCTGACGGCATTCGCACGATCGTGTCGAATGCACTGCCCGACCACGCGGTCGGCGAATTCCCGAACGCTGGCAACCCGAACACGATCTCTGAACAGGATGTCTCCTACGAGTACCCCGCCGACCCGGTGTACGTAGGCAGTGCAACGAATGCCATGACGCCCGGCGTGGCCGTCAACGGCGTGAAGTTCGAACCGGCCACGGCCGAAACCGTCACCTGCGAATCAGGCGAGACGTTCCGCGTCGAAGCACTGCAGGACATCTATGACCTCGGCCTCGACTTCAACAACGCCCACGTCCAGCCGACCGGCGAATACCACTACCACGGCATCTCTGAGCTGCTCGTCAACGCCTACTCGACCGACGACGACCTCGTGCACGTCGGCTTCGCAGCTGACGGCTTCCTGATGTACTACTCGAAGTCAGGCGCCTACTCGTCGAGCTACTCGTTGTCGACCGAAGCTCGCTCTGGCACCGGCTGTGTCGGCTCGATGGCACTCGGCGGAGACGCTGTTGACGTCGAGGGAACGATGGCGGACGGCACCTACGCCTCCGACTGGCAGTACAGCGACGCCAACAGTGATGACAACGTGTACCTGGATGAGTGCAACGGCGCCGAGATTGACGGCACCTATGCATACGTCATCACCGACGAGTACCCATTCATCAGCCGCTGCCTCAACGGTGAGTTCACCGCAACCGGCCCCGGTGCTGGCGGTGGTGCGCCCATCGGCGGTGGTGGAGAAGACGCAGCAGGAGCCGAAGGCGCAGCACCTGACTTGAGCGAAGCCGCCGCCGCACTCGGCGTGACCCAGGATGCACTTCAGGCAGCACTCGGTGGCCCGCCGCCGGACTTCGATGCCGCCGCCGAAATTCTCGGTCTCACCGTCGAACAACTGCAGGCAGCACTTCCCGCTCCGGGCGGTGCTCCGCAGGGCTGACCCATGAACACCTTTCGCCGCCTGACGTTCGGCGTTGCATGCTCAGCCGCAAGGATGTGGTTGGCTGCGGCACCGGCGCTGGCGCACGAACCATGGCACGACGGCCATCGAAGTACAGGTCGACGCTGACACGGTTACTGCGCAACTCGACGTTCCCGTTGGCAAGCTCGGGGATGCCCTCGGCATCAAGATCGACACCGATCTGTTTTCGCTCCCGCAGCTGCGTGGCCTCATCGCCACCTACGTCACCGACCACCTTGAGGTGAGTGGCGTCGAGGGAGCTGAATGGGCCGAGACGGTCGGTCAGTTGATGGCGATCAACATCGACGGGGTCATGCATCTGCGGCTGCTCGTTGCAGCCGACCCCGGCGGCTCAGTGCCAGATGAGTTGACGGTCGACTACGACGGCATCCTGGCAACGGACGACTCTCACGAGATCTACGTGACGGCGGTGCACGGGCGAGCCGATGCCGCCTCCAACGCAACGCTAGTGGGTGTGATCGACAGCCATACACCGGCGTTGACCGTCAGGCACTCGATCACGCCGGTTGCGTCGGCGCTGGGGTGGGTCTCGCTGCCGAGCCGGCCCGTCGAGATTCTGGTTGCGGTGTCGGTCGCGGTCGCTGCCATCCGCGTGCTGCGACCGTTTGCCGTGCGCAGTGAAGAGGCAATCGCCGGGGTGTTCGGGCTGATCCACGGCCTCGCGATCTCGGGCCTGCTCGACCACCTCGGCCTCCTTGGCCTACTGCTTGCCACCGTTGCTGGAGTCTCCTGGTTCGTGACGGCGGCGCGTCGGCCAACGGTCTCACCCGGTGACGGTGGCGCCGTCCGGTGGCAATATTGCCGGGTCCATGCACGATTCCCCGACAACTTCGGTCGCGGCTGTTTTAGGGCAAGCTGTGATGCGTTCAAGTAGATCGGTCGTTCCAACGGAACAAGCAGCTACCTTCGACTCTCGACTCGGCCACTTGATCGTGTGCCGTTCGCGCCAGCAATGGATCGGTTCGGTGCTCGGCACGCGTCAGTACGCGTTGGGTGTTGATCGGTTCGGCGAGTCAGACACGATTGCTGACTTCCACGAGTTGACCGGAATCGATTCTGGCAGCATCGTCAACTCGGCCCTGATCGCTGTCGCCGAACACTGATGGTTTTTCGGCGCAACTTGTCTAGACTTCTAGAAGAGTCGAATCATGATGAGGGAAGGACGCCCGATGCTGGAAGTCAGTTCGGTACAACGCAAGAAAATGACGGAGCCCGATGCGCTGGGTTTCTTTGGCGAGTACGGCGGACGCTATGTCCCAGAACCGCTCGTCGGCGCATGCCAGGAAGTCGAAGTTGCCTTCCGCGACGCTTGGTCGGACACTGCTTTCCGGCAGGAGTTCCTCGACATTCTGACGAACTACGTCGGCCGCCCATCACCGCTGACCGACTGTGTCAATCTCAGTGCCGATCTCGGCTTGCGGCTGATGCTGAAGCGTGAAGACCTCAACCACACGGGCAGCCACAAGATCAACAACGTGATCGGCCAGGCGCTCCTCGCCAAGCGCATGGGCAAGACACACTTGATCGCCGAAACTGGTGCCGGCCAGCACGGAGTCGCCACCGCAACCGCAGCCGCACTGTTTGGCATGACCTGCACCGTCTACATGGGCGAAGTCGACATCAAGCGCCAAGAGCTCAATGTCTACCGCATGGGCTTGCTCGGAGCCACCGTCATCCCTGCCACCTCAGGAAGCCGCACGTTGAAGGACGCAGTCAACGAGGCCATGCGTGCCTGGGTCACCGAAGTCGAGCACACGTACTACTGCATCGGCACCGTGATGGGTCCACATCCCTACCCATGGATGGTGCGCAGCTTCCACGAGATCATTGGCTGCGAAGCACAACGCCAAGTCGTCGCCCGGCTCGGCAAGATGCCCGACGTGGCCGTTGCCTGCGTCGGTGGCGGCTCGAACGCGGCGGGCCTGTTTGCTGGTTTCGTCGATCATCCTGAGGTTCGCCTCGTCGGCGTTGAGCCTGCTGGCGGCGCTGCTGTCGGCCGAGGTGTTCCCGCCGTCGTGCACGGCATGAAGGCGCACTTTCTGCAAGACGAAGTCGGCCAAGTGGTCGAAGCTGAGTCGATCTCGGCTGGCCTCGATTACCCTGGTGTCGGCCCCGAACACTCGAATCTCGCCGACATGGGTCGCGCCGAGTACTACCCAGTGACCGACGACATGGTGGTCGACGCCTTCCAGATTCTGTCGAAGCGCGAGGGCATCATCCCGGCACTCGAGTCGGCTCATGCAATTGCGTGGGTCATTGAGAACGCCAAGGAGCTGTCCGGCAAGAACGTGCTGGTCAACCTGTCCGGTCGTGGCGACAAAGACGTTGCACAGGTGCGGGAGCGGTTGGGCGAATGAGCGACCTCGTCGACAACCACGTCAACACCCGGTCGCTCCAAGCCGAGCTGACGGCCAAGCGCGACAGCGGCCGCAAGCTGCTCCTTCCGTACGTCACCGCTGGCATCGTGGCGAACTGGATGGACTGCGTCGAAGCAGTGATCGAGGCAGGTGCTGACGCGGTCGAGATCGGGATCCCCTTCTCTGACCCGGCAATGGACGGCCCGACGATCCAGCAGGCGTCGGTTCAGGCACTCGATAACGGGATCACGCCGCACGGCGCGTTGAGCGAGCTCCGGACGCGCGAGTTCGCGGTTCCGCTCATCGCAATGACCTACTTCAACCTGGTGTTCCGTTATGGCAACGAGCGCTTCGCTTCTGACCTTGCAGCTGCCGGGTGTGCTGCTGCGATCCTGCCCGACCTGCCGTTCGAGCTGGCCGGGGAGTGGCAGGAGGCAGCGACGGCGCACGGCATCGAGAATGTGCTGCTTGCCGCACCCGTGAGTTCCGACGAGCGGCTGGCGCAACTTGTCGAACGCACCAGTGGGTTCGTCTACACCGTCAGCACGATGGGCACGACGGGTGAGCGCGCCGAACTCGACAACGCAGCGTCGGTCCTCAGCCAGCGGGTCAAGGCGATCTCTGACTTGCCGGTGATCATCGGGTTTGGTATCTCCAACCCCGAACATGCGGTCTCGGCAGCGCGTTCGTCCGACGGCGTCATCGTTGCGTCGGCGCTGATGCGTACGTTGCTCGACGGCGGGTCGATCGACCAGGTCGCGTCGCAGGTCAGCGCGATGCGCGTTGCCCTCGACGAAGCGTTCTAGGGCCGCCCCGGCATGGCGCTCAGCGAGCTGCCCAAGTACCAGTCGATCTCGAACGATCTGCGCGAACGCATCGCGCAGAACGAGTTCTCGACAGGGCAGCGCTTGCCTGCGCAGCACGCGCTCGCCGAGGAGTACGGCGTCACGGTGATGACGCTGCGCCAGGCAATCGCCGAGCTTGAAGCCGAAGGGCTGGTGCGCGCCGCGAAAGGGAAAGGCACGTTCGTGTCCGAGCCGCCGAGCGTTCGGTACGACCTCGACCATCTCTCCAGCTTCACGCAGGAGATGACCCACCAGGGCATCGACGTTTCGACCGATGTACTGGTGATTGAGACCGACCCGGCGGACGCCGACGCGGTTCGCGCGGCGCTCGCCATGGCAGACGATGTCGCGATGGTCGCGCTCGTTCGCCTTCGCTCGACCGGTGGCGAGGCACTGGTGTTGCAGCGCAGCGTGCTTACTGCATCGCTGTGGTCGGAAATTTCGAATGCTGACTTTGCGAGCCGGTCGTTGTACGACGTGCTTGGCAAACAGTGCGGCATCGCGCTTGATCGGGCGTCGGAAACGATTCGGGCAGTGAGCCTCGACGATGACGCGGCAGCGCTGTTGGGAGTCAGGCCGGGCAGTGCAGCGCTTGAGTCAATCCGAGTGTCGCGAACGGTCGATGGCGCGGCGTTTCTCTATGACCGAGCATTGCTGCGCGGTGAGGCCACCGAAATTCGTACCGAGCGCTCGGCTGCCGGAATGCGCGTCGCCTTCCAAACGCTCTGACGCAGCGTCGTCGCTACGTCGTTCGGCAGCTCGATGCTCATGACGGCAATTGAGTCACGTGTAACGGGCCGACGCTGGTCCGGATCGGAAGCCGCTCGATGGCGCCGAGCAGCAGAGCACCGATTGCGGCGGCGGCAACGATGACCATGATGATCACCGACGGTTCCATCGCGTCGACGAGTTGACCGGTCAAGAACGGCAACCCGATTCCGCCGGTATTGGTGGCGAGCAGCTGCAAGACAGCGAGTCGCTGGGCGTGGTCGGCTCCCACTCGGGTCACTGTGGATGCGAAGAGTGTTGGCACGATGGGCGCCAGCGTCAGCCCCGCAAACGCCAGGCCGATGACGGCGAGCCCAGGAGGCACGAAGGCCAGGGAGGCAACACAGCAGAGTGATACAAGGGCAAGGCGGGACAGCCCAACTCGATCAGCCATCTCACGGACCGATGGTCTGATCAGCACAAGGCGGCCGATGGCCAGGCCGCCCCAGAAGAGCGCGACAGCGACCGCCGCCAGGGCATCACCCGCGTGTCGCCCTTCGGTGAGCTGGGTGAAAGCCCACTGTCCGGTGGTGACCTCCATGCCGACAAATGCACCGAAGGCTCCGAGCGACAGCGCTGCGGGGGCGAACGGCAAACGACTGCCTGTCTTGCGCACGTGGGGCACTATGTCGGGCCAGGCTTGCTGG